>JALORV010000160.1 GCA_025458735.1 Burkholderiaceae bacterium
AAGGGCTCCATCACAGGACGGGCTGGGGGCCGCACGGGCAGTGTCAATCGGCTGATCGACACCGGCGGTTACTGCCGGAGTTACTCCACCACCTCCGGCAGCCATCGTTGTGACAGAGTGGTCAAGGGTGACATGCAACCGCCTTGCCCCCACGCGCAGCCGCGACTCTGCTGCGAAACAAGTCGGCACACGATCCGAAGGAGCCGGTCAGGGGTCGGGCGGCAACTGTGCAGCGGCTGCTGACGCTGGCCGCTGGCGGGCGTACTCGCGCTGACCGGCACCAAGCAGTCGTTGGGCCTGGCGGCAGGCAGTGGCTCAAATGGCGGCTGTACGAGCTACTGCGGCTGGAGGACCGCCTGCAGCATCCAGCGTCGGCGCTCGCGGGAGGTCAGCGTCCTCGGCGCACCGGCAAGTCGAGAAAGCTCGCGATGCGCGAGTTGATCCGCTCCGGCTCCGTCAGCGGGGCCATGTGCCCGCATCCCGGGATGTCGTCGTACGGCCAGCCAGCCGGGAAAGCGCTTGCGCAGCGCATCCGCCGTGTCGCGCAGCGCCCGCCGCGTGGCGCCGCCGCACATCAAGAGCACCTGCGCCCTCACACCGCCGAAGGCATCGGCGGCGATCGGCGGCGACGTCGCATCCCACTCGTGCACGTTGGGCGGAATCGCCGCGGCCACGGCGTCCTGGCGGGCCGGCGGCGTCGCCTCCCAGGCGCCGTCACCGGCAAAGTAGTCGGGGAATCAGCGTCCCAGGTCGCGCCAGCGGCCGGCCGCCGCGAAACGCCGCACGTCGGCGTACATCGCCTCGGTCGCCAGCCACGCCTCGTGGCGCCCGTGGGCCGCGAGCAGCCCGCGCAGCATGGGTTCGTACAGTGCCAGGTGGCACCGTCCCGCCAACGGAGTCCGGCCCAACCCACGGGAACGAGGGCAAAGACGTCGAGGACGGGATGGTTTCGGATTCGACGGATGACGACGATCACGCCAACAACTGAGCCTAGACCCGGCAGCTCGCCGTCGTTGAGCGCGCGCTGAGCAAGCACTGGCGCGACTTCGTCGGGCCGTGGCCACCCACCCTGTGGGTTAGGGCAACCGCAAGCGAGAGGTGTGACCCTCGCAGCGGAAGCGCGGCCTCTGGCGCACCGCACGCCGTGCAACGATGAGCGGGCGCAAGCACGTGTGGCATCGACCAGTAGCCATCCCCCCGGCACCCGCGGATCGAGTTCAAACGAGCGAAGCCACCTCTTCCCCACCAAGGCTCACGACGGGGCGTGGGCCTCGGCGGTTACCGAACCTGGCGGCTACTTCTTCGGGGCCTTGCCCTGCGGGTAGGCGGCAACGGCCTCGATCTCGACCAGCCACCCCAGCACCGGCAGCGTTGCGACCTGGATATTGGCGCGGGCAGGCCGTGTCGCGTTGACGACCACGACCGGCGCGTACGCCGGGATCACCTCACCCGTCACGAGGTTGACGTTGGCGAAGAACTTGCGATAGGCGCGGTTCCATCCTGCGTAGTCGGCACGCGTGGCCCCTGGCGGAGCTTCGAGGTAGATGCGAAGGTAAGTGACGTCCTGCAGCGTCAGGCCGTTGGCTTCGAGGTTCTCCTTGATGCGCGCCAGGTTGTTCATGCCCTGCGCCTCGGTGACGGTGACACCGGCCGGCAGTGCGCCGCACGAGAAGCCGGGATAGAACGAATAGTCGATGAAGCGCTCGGGCGTGCCCGCAGCGGAACAGGTATTCAGCCCCGAGGGCCCGATGCCTGCCGACCAGTACATGTCGACGTTGCGGCCGACGCCGAAGCCGCTGGCGAGGAACGGGTCGGGGTTGACGCTGCCGTCGGCGCGCGGCGGGATGTAGTAGTCGACCTCGGTCGGACTGGGCTGAGCCAGCGCACTGCCGGCCGACAGCGCTGCCGCCAGCGCAGTGCTGGTGAGGACCTGCTTCGCGATCGCGTTGAAGTTCATGGAATGACCTCGTGGGTTGGATGTCAAGAAGGAGTACGAAAAGTGTTAACTGCGACTTCAGGCGCCGACGCGCTGCCCGATTTCCATCACGACCTTGCGCGCCGAGTCGAATGCGCCGGCCTGCCACGCGATGTAGTAACTGAGGTGATCGCCGGCGAAGTACACGCGGCCTTCGGGCCGGTTCAGGAGGTCGTACGCGGGCACGCGCTGGCCGCCGGCCGTGGGCCAGTTGACCCATCCGCCTTCGCTGAAGGGGGTCTTGATCCAGGACACGCTGAACGAGTTCTCGAGTTCACTCGTGTAGGCCGGGCCATGGATCTTGCTGCCCTGCAGAAGTGCCTCGCGTTCGCGGGCAGCGGGGTTGAGGTTGGAATAGAAGTCCGCGTTGGCGCCGAAGTTGTAGTAGCCCACCACGACCCCCTTCCGGCCGAGGTAACCGTAGCTGGGGTACCAGATCGTGCTCAGGTTCAGATTGGTGTTGGTGATGCCGCCCATGATCTTGTCGTCCTCCTCCCAGAACCGGCGGCGGTACTGCAGGCCGATCTTGCCGGTGGACTGGGCGCCAGCGACACCGAGTGCGTTGATGACCTCGGTGGAGAAGTTTGACGGGATGCGCTTCAGGATCTGCGGCGGGATCGTGCAGATGCAATAGTCGGCCTCGATCTGCTTGGCCACGCGTGACCCATCGGCGTAGACGACGCGCACACCGCCCTCGGTGTTGTAGATCCCGCTGACATTAGCCCCGTAGATGCTTCGGACACGCGGACGGATCGCGCGTTCGAGCGCCTTCGGGATCGCGTCCATGCCGCCGACAGGCTGGAACATCAGCATCGCTTGGTCCCAGCCGAACTCAAACGAGAAGTTCAGGCCGAAGCGCGACTGCAGCATCTCGCTCAGGCCGTAAGGTGGCAGCGCGACCACGCCGCTTTGCGAACCCGCGCCGGGCGGCGTGGTGTAGCCGCGTCTCGGGCTCCCCTGATATGTGCCGCTCTGCAGGTTGCCGAAATTCGACATGAACGCGACCAACAACTGCTTGTCTTGCGACGACAGTTGGGCGTCGAGTGCACCCTGGTTCGTGGCCTTGGTGAGCAATTCGGCCATGTAGCCGTAGAGGTCGGCCTTCGCCGTCCGGTGACGCACCTTGACGCCCGACAGCGGACCATAGTTGATCGCCGGAGTCGTCTCGTTGTAGTAATAGGCGTCGGCGTTCTGGTTGGTGAAGATCTCGAGTGGTACGCCGAGCTCGCGGCAGTAGTCGATCGTGACGTGGTGCTGCGGCAGCCGCGCGGGCCCGGCGTTCATGTACTGGTCACTGTCGAACTGGCAGGTCTGCGTGATGCCGTCGGTCTCGGTTGCGGAGTCGCCGCCGCGAACGGTCCAGTTGCGACCGCCCACCCGATCGCGCCCTTCGAGCAACGTCACCGTGTAGCCCACCTTGCTCAACTCGTAGGCCGACGTCAGGCCGGCGATGCCGGCGCCAATGACCACGACGCGGCTACCCCGCCCGCCGCGAGGCGGCGGTGGCGGGACGAAGCTCACCGGCGCGGCACCAGCGGGCGGTGCGAACAGCCCCATCGCGCCCATCGCGCTGTACATCAAGCCCACGCCACCAGCCTTGCCGAGATCGAGCAAAAGGTTTCGTCGCGTGTAGCCAGATGGGGCATTGATGCGGTCGGTCATGCGAGATCCTCCTGGTTGAAGCGCGACATCGCGCAGATGGATGACTCGCGAGCAATTTCGAGACCAGCGTTTGGCGTGCGATTCGTCCCTCGAGCGTGCACGAACCGGCCGGATTTGGCGCATTGCGGACCGCGCAGGTGCGTCGCCGTCCAAGACCGCGCACCAACACACTGCGTGTTGTCGATCGCGCTCGTTCGACGGGCATGCCGACAGCGCCTGGCCCACGCCAATACGATGCGCTCGCTCGTGCACCGAGTCGAGCCGACTGCGGGGCACGACTTGCCGGCAGCGACACGCGCATCTGCAAGGCCTGTGGCGTGGGGGCGGCGCTTTGGCCGCGCGAACGCACGCAGTTCGGCTAGATCGGTACGTCTGTGAGTGGCGCAAGGCCTGCACTGCACCTGGGGTGCTAGCGCAGGCTGGGTTCACGCGGAAGGTGGGAGCTGTCGTTGGACGCCAGCCTCATGCACAAAGCTGGGGATGAAGGTCAGGTTTCTGAGCGAAGCGGCCGATCGACCCGGCGAACACCGAGCGGCAGGAATCGGTGGCTGGAGTCACTCGGCCGCGAAATCTGAGTGTCAGCACCCAGTCTCTTGATCTGCCCTCCAGGGTTCAGCGCGCCAGAGCCGTCGGGTCAGCCTTCGCTGGCCCGCTCGCCGCAGGTTCCTCACAGTGCGCCGTTTGCTGCTGCGCACCGAGCAGCCGGGCTGATCAGGCCGA
>JALORV010000161.1 GCA_025458735.1 Burkholderiaceae bacterium
GGGTGAAGGCTTCGCTGAGCAGCACCCGGTTGCCGGCCACCATCCAGCCCCGTTCCTGCAGCGCCAGGTGGCGGTCGACGAAGTCGGGCCGCGGGATGCAGTCGCCGTCGAGGAACACGACGTAATCGCCGTAAGCGGCCGCGGTGGCGCGGTTGCGCGCGGCACCGGCCCGGAAGCCGCGATCCTCCTGCCAGATGTGGCGTACCGGAATCGGCGCCGCGGCGGCGAAGGACGCGATCAGTTCGCGGGTCTCGTCACCCGAACCGTCGTCGGCAACCAGCACCTCGAAGGCGCGGCTGGCCTGCGCGGCGAGGCCCGCGAGCACGGCGCGCAGCGCATCCGGGCGGTTGTAGGTGGTGACGACGACGGAGATCGACATCGGCGGAAGGGCGTTGCGGGCGGCTGCGCTCAGCGGGTTGCCGCGCTCAGCGACCGGGGCCGCGCCCGGTCGGGCGAACACAGCGAGGCACTACGGTGTGTCCCGCCGGATCGTCGGCGACGGCGGCGGCGCCCACGGCTGCGACTTCTCGAAGCGCTTGGCGTAGCGGTAAAACGTACCTTCGAAGTTGCCCAGCGCGATGACGAAGCCCGCCCAGCCGTCGCGGAAGCCGGCCTTGAACACGTAGTGCCGCAGGAACGCCCAGATGCCGTGCGACAGCGCGGTCCACATCGTCACCTGGCGATCCTCGAGCATGCGGGCGCCGACGGTCGAGTAGCGGTTGGCCTTGTGCAGCACTTCCTCGAAGTTCATGAACGGGAACTGCCACAGGGCGCTCTTCAGGTAACCGATCTTGCCCCCCTGCACCATCTCCACTTCCTCGTGGATGATCTTCGTGTAGCGCATCGCCCCCTTGCGGTAGAGCTGGGGCTGCCGGTAGTTGGGATACCAGCCGCTGCCGCTGATCCAGCGTCCCATGAAGTAATTGCGGCGCGGGATGTAGTACGCATCGCAGTCCGGGCCGGCCGCCAGCAGGGCGAGGATCTCGTCGCGCACCTCCGTCGTGCAGCGTTCGTCGGTGTCGAGGCTCAGGATCCAGTCGCCGGTGCAGGCGTCGGCGGCGCGATTGCGCAGGTCGCTGAAGGTCGTGAACGGGATCTGCACCGCGCGTGCACCCAGGCCCTCGGCAATCTTCACCGTGTCGTCGGTGCTGGCCGAGTCGGCCACCACGATCTCGTCGGTCCACAGCACCGTTGAAATGGCATCGCCGATCTTGTCCGCCTGATTGAGCGCGATGATCGACGTCGAGATCCTGGTCATGTTCGGGCCGCAGCTTCGCTGCCGGGCAGAGATCGCCGGACCGGCGGAGTCGGAACTATAGCGAGGCAGGCGAGGGCGCCGGCCCGGGCCGCGAGGCGATGCCGCGCCGGGCCTCGCTACACTAGCGCCCCAGTCGAGCTGCCGCTGCCGTGGCGCCCGGCGCCCGCCGCCCCTGATGAGCCGCCCCGATCCCCGCCTGCTCGACGATCCGAACCTGCGCCGCCTGATGCGCATGGTGCTGTCGCATCGCCGGATGCTGGTGTTCGGCCTGCTCGCCACCGGCATCAGTGCCGCCACCGAGCCGGTGCTGGCGCGCCTGACGGGGGTGCTCACCGATCGAGCGATGTTCGAGAAGGATTTCCAGGCAGTCCTCTGGATGCCGCTCGCCTTCGTCGGCCTGTTCGTGGTGCGCGGACTCGCGGTGTTCACGGGCTCCTACCTGATCAACCGCGTCTCGCAGGCGGTGCTGGTCGACCTGCGCATGTCGATGTTCGACCGCATGCTGCGCTGGCCGAGTTCCACTTTCGAGAACACGCCGTCGGGCATCGTCATCTCGAAGTTCGTCAACGAGGCAACCAACGCGCTGAACCTGGCTGCCGAGGTGATGAGCACCGCGGTGCGCGACTCGCTGATCGTCATCGGCCTGCTGGGCATGCTGTTCTATTACAACTGGCAGCTGACGCTGCTGACGATGATCGTCGTGCCGCCGATCGGGCTGACGCTGCGCGCGTTCAGCCGGCGGCTGCGCCGTCTCAACCTCCAGAACCAGGCCATGCTGGGCGACATGACGCGCGCCATCCAGGAGGCGCACGAAGGCCAGCGCGTGGTCAAGGTCTACGACGGGCTCGACTACGAGACCCGCCGCTTCCGCGGCATCAACGAGAAGCTGCGGGGCTTCGCCATGCGCATGCAGGTGGCCTGGTCGGCGGCCACGCCGGTGTCGCAGGTGCTGGGCGCGATCGGCGTGGCTATCGTCATGACCGTGGCGCTGTGGCAGGCGCAGACCCAGAAGGCCTCGCCCGGCGACTTCGTCACCTTCCTGGCGGCTGCACTGCTGCTGCTGCCGGCGCTGCGCCACCTTTCCTCGCTGAACGGGCCGCTGGCGCGGATGGCAGCGGCGGCCGACAGCGTGTTCAGGATGATCGACCTCGAGCCCGAGGCGGAGACCGGCACGCGCGAGCTGGCACGCGCGCAGGGCGGGGTGGAGTTCCGGCACGTCTCGTTCCGGTATCCCGGGGCTGAAACGGCGGCGCTGACGGACTTCAGCCTGACCGTGGCGCCAGGCGAGATGATCGCGCTGGTGGGTCCGTCGGGCGCCGGCAAGACCACGGCCGTCAACCTGATCCCGCGCTTCCTGCTGCCGACGGCCGGCACCATCCTGGTCGACGGCATCCCGATCGAGGAACTGACGCTGGCCAGCCTGCGGCGGCAGCTGGCGCTGGTGTCGCAGGACGTCGTGCTGTTCGACGATTCGATCGCGGCCAACATCGCCTATGGCGCGCAGCGCGAGGCCTCGCCCGAGCAGATCCGCGCCGCGGCCGAGGCCGCCTACCTGCTGCCCTTCATCGAGTCGCTGCCGGCGGGCTTCGACACGCCGATCGGCGAGAACGCCGTCAAGCTGTCGGGCGGGCAGCGCCAGCGGCTGTCGATCGCCCGCGCGCTGCTCAAGGACGCCCCGATCCTGCTGCTCGACGAGGCCACCTCGGCGCTGGACTCGGAGTCCGAGCGCTACATCCAGGCTTCGCTGGCGCGGCTGATGCGCGGCCGCACCACCTTCGTCGTGGCGCACCGGCTGTCGACGATCGAGCGCGCGGACCGGATCGTGGTGCTGGAGCACGGGCGCGTGATTGAAGTCGGCTCGCATCGCGAACTGATCGGGCGCGGCGGGCTGTATGCGCGCCTGCACGAGATCCAGTTCGCCGCGAGCCCCGACCACGAGGAGGCGACCGCACGATGACGAACCGGAAAGCCGATGCATCCGAGGTGCCTGCGATCAGCCGCTGGCCGGTGCCCGACCTGGCGAGCCTGCCCGACGACATCCGCGCCCGCATCGCCGAGGTGCAGGACAAGGCCGGCTTCGTGCCGAACGTGTTCCTGGCGCTGGCGCACCGGCCGGACGAGTTCCGCGCGTTCTTCGCCTATCACGATGCTCTGATGCTGC
Source organism: Burkholderiaceae bacterium (assembly GCA_025458735.1). Next base: position 3,420 of record JALORV010000161.1, read on the forward strand.
GCGAGTCGGGGCTCACGAAGGCCGAGCGGGAGATGATCGTGGTGGCCACCAGTGGCGCCAACGACTGCCTGTACTGCGTGGTGGCACACGGTGCAATTTTGCGCGTCTACGAGAAGAACCCGCGCATCGCCGACCAGGTGGCGACCAACCACCGCAAGGCCGAGATCACGCCGCGGCAGCGCGCGATGCTCGACTTCGCGCTGAAGGTGGCGACCGCCTCGGCCGCAGTGGAGCCGGCCGACTTCGAGCCATTGCGCGCGGCGGGCTTCAGCGAGGAAGACATCTGGGACATCGGGGCGATCGCGGCGTTCTTCGCGCTGTCGAACCGCATGGCCAACCTGATCAGCATGCGGCCGAACGACGAGTTCTACCTGCTCGGCCGCCTGCCGCGGAAGTGACCCTGGATCCCGCCGCTCGCGCTGGCGCGTCGGTCGGGCCCGCGCCCGCGCTGGATGCCGTGCTCGTCATCAATGTGAAGGCCTTCGTCGAGCGTCGCCGGCATGTCGAGGCGCAGCTGGCGCGCGTCGGCCTGACCGCGCACTTCGTGCATGACTTCGACGCCGGAGACATCCCGGCCGCGCTCGACCAGCGGCACTTCAGCGGCAGTGAGCTCAACGCGGGGCAGAAATCCTGCGCGCTCAAGCACATCGAGGCGCTGCGCATGATCGTTCGCC
>JALORV010000162.1 GCA_025458735.1 Burkholderiaceae bacterium
CTGCCGCCGGCCGACGCGGTGCCTGCCGACGCCCGCCTGGAATCCGCTGTCGTCTCCGCCTGGCAACGGCGCGGCCTGCTCGCCTGGCTGCTGGCGCCACTGTCGCTCGTGTATGCCGTGATCCTCGGGGCGCGCCGCCTGGCCTATGCCGCCGGGCTGATCCCGGTCGCACGCCTGCCGGTCCCGGTCGTCGTGATCGGCAACCTGTACGTCGGTGGCACCGGCAAGACACCGTTGACGATCGCGCTGGTGCAGGCGCTGCGACAGCGCGGCTGGCGACCCGGCGTGGTGTCACGCGGTTACGGACGGGCGAGTTCGGTCGCCCGCATCGTTGCGGCCGATGACCCGCCCGCCGACGTCGGCGACGAGCCCCTGGTGACGGCGCGCGCAACGGCCGCGCCGGTCGCCGTCGGCGCCGCCCGTGGCCGTGCGGCGCAGTTGCTGCTCGCCAGTCATCCGGAGTGCGACGTGCTGATCGCCGACGACGGGCTGCAGCATCTGCGCCTCGCGCGCGACCTCGAACTCGCCCTGCTCGACGACCGCGGCCTCGGCAATGGCTGGCTGCTGCCGGCCGGCCCGCTGCGTGAACCCGCCGCGCGCCTGCGCCGTGTCGACGCCATCGTGCGGCACCGGTCCGGCGGCGCGGCGTCAACGCCCCTGCCGGCGGAGGCCGGCGAGGTGCCGAACTTTGCGATGGTCTCGCAGCTGGGCGAGACGATTCATCGCCTCGGTGACCGCAGCCAGACGCTTGCGCTGGCCGAACTGGCACGGCGACAGCGCGCCGCGGCACTGACCATCACGGCGGCCGCCGGCATCGGGGTGCCGCAGCGCTTCTTCGACATGCTGCGCGCAGCCGGCCTGGCCATCGAGGAACGGCCGCTGCCGGACCACTATGACTTTCAGGACCCGCCGTTCGAATCCGGGTCGACCCACCTCGTGCTCGTCACTGAAAAAGACGCCGTAAAATGCGAGCGCATCGACGCTTTGCGCAAGGACCCGCGCTTCTGGGTCGTGCCGCTACAGGCACGCATCGACGATGGCCTGGTCGACTTCGTCGCGGCCCGCCTCGAACAACATCGAAAGAGCCCGCATGGATCATCGGCTGCTTGACATCCTCGTGTGTCCGCTGTGCAAGGGCCCGCTCGACTTCCACAAGGCGGAGCAGGAACTGGTCTGCAAGGCCGACGCCCTCGCCTACCCGATTCGCGACGGCATCCCGGTGATGCTCGAAACCGAGGCGCGGCGCGTCGATACGGCCGAACCCGGTCACTGAGCCGCGCGCCCTGGCCAGCGCCTTGAACTTCGTCGTCGTCATCCCGGCGCGGCTGGCGTCGACGCGGCTGCCGCGCAAGCCGCTCGCGGACATCGGTGGCCTGCCGATGGTCGTGCGCGTCGCCGAACGGGCGGCCGCGAGCCGGGCGCAACGCGTGGTGGTGGCGGCCGACGACGCGGAGATCGCCGCGGCCTGCAGCCGGCATGGGGTGGAGTGCGTGCTGACCGCGCCGGCGCACGAGACCGGCACCGACCGGCTCGCCGAGGCCGTCGCCCGGCTCGGCATCGGTCCGGACGAGATCGTCGTCAATGTGCAGGGCGACGAGCCGTTGCTGCCACCCGCCGTGATCGACGCCGTGGCACAGCTGCTGGCCGACAGTACGGACTGCCGGATGGCCACTGCGGCTCACCCTCTGCACGAGGCGGCCGAGTTCTTCAACCCCAATGTCGTGAAAGTGGTCACCGATCGCGCGGGACGGGCGCTGTACTTTTCCCGCGCGCCGATCCCCTGGGCGCGCGACGCCTTCACCGGTTCGACTGCCGAACTGCCGGCCGGGCTGCCCGCCCGTCGCCATGTCGGCCTGTATGCCTACCGGGCCGACTTCCTGCGGCGATTCCCGGAGCTTTCGCCCGACCCGCTCGAGCGTTTCGAGCGACTCGAGCAGTTGCGTGCCCTGGCGCACGGCGTCCGCATCGCGGTGCTGTCGCTCGAGGCCCCCCTGCCGCCAGGAGTCGACACCGCGGAAGACCTCGAGCAGGTGCGTGCCCTGTTCGCCTCCCGGCGATAGACTGCGCGGCTTCGGAACCGGCCCCAGACGCTGCACGGGGGCCGACGGAACGAAACGAAGACCAGGAGCCGAGCCATGAGGGACCGACCCATGAAACGACTGTCGATTTTCGTGCTGTGCGCGGCGCTGCTGACGTCGCTCGGCGTGCATGCCAAGACGCTGCGCTGGGCGTCCCAGGGCGACTACCAGACGGCAGATCCGTACTCGCAGAACGAGACGCTCACCAACCTGTTCGCGCAGCAGGTGCACGACACGCTGGTGATGCGCGACAAGGACATGCGGATCGTGCCCGGCCTTGCCGTGTCCTGGACCCAGGTCAACCCGACCACGTGGCGCTTCAACCTGCGCAAGGGCGTGAAGTTCCACGACGGCACGCCATTTACCGCCGACGACGTCGTGTTCTCGTTCGAGCGGGCCAGCCACGCCAACTCGCAGATCCGGCAGTACGCGATCCCGGTCGGCAAGCCGCGCCGTGTCGACGAACTGACCGTGGAATTCGTGCAGGACAAGCCCAATCCGATCACGCTCGAGCACGCCGCGGCCATTTTCATCATGAGCAAGGCATGGGCCGAGAAGAACAAGGTCGAACGGCCGCTGTCGTTCAAGGACCGTGAGGAGACCTTCGCCGCACGCAACGCCAACGGCACCGGGCCGTTCATGCTGGTCTCGCGCGAACCCGGCATCCGTACCGTGCTGCGGAAGAACCCGGCCTGGTGGGGAACGGTCACCGGCAACGTCGAAGAGATCGTCTACTCGCCGATCGGCTCCGACGCGACGCGCGTCGCGGCGCTGCTGTCGGGCCAGGTCGACTTCATCCTCGACCCGCCGCCGCAGGACATCGCCCGGCTGAAGGCCAACAAGGACATCAAGGTCGTCGAGGGCCAGGAAAACCGCATCATTTTCTTCGGCTTCGACCAGCAGCGCGACGAGCTGCTGTACTCGAACGTGAAGGGCCGCAATCCGTTCAAGGACCGGCGCGTGCGTCAGGCGGTCTACCAGGCCATCGACATCGAGGCGCTGCGTGGCAAGACCATGCGCGGCGCCGCGCTGCCCACCGGCGGCATCACGCCGTCCACGCTGCCGTCGACGCCCGAGATCGAGAAGCGCCGGCCCTACGACCCCGAGGCGGCGAAGAAACTGCTGGCCGAGGCCGGCTACCCGGCGGGCTTCGAGGTGACGCTGGACTGCCCCAATAACCGCTACATCAACGACGAAGAGATCTGCGTGGCGGTGGCGGCGATGCTTTCACGCATCGGCATCATGACCAAGGTGACGGCGCAGCCGCGCGCCACCTACTTCCCGAAGCTCGAGAAGTTCGACACCAGCTTCTACATGCTGGGCTGGGGCGGCGCGGTCACCGACGCGCAGACCACGCTGTCGCCGGTGCTGCGCTCGAAGGACGAGAAGACCGGCAACGGCAGCTTCAACTACGGCCGCTACGTCAACCCGAAGCTCGACGCGCTGATCGACGCCGCCGCCGTCGAAACCGATGTCGCCAAGCGCCGCCAGACCGTCACGGCCGCCCTGACCGAGCACAACGAACAGGTGCACCATGTGCCACTGCACCGGCAGGTGATTCCCTGGGCGATGCGCAGCAACGTGACGGTCGTGCACCGGCCGGACAACTGGCTGATCGCCGAGTGGGTGCGCATCGACTGAGCGCTGCTGCGGTCGGCCGCATCCCTGGGCGACAACTGGCGTCGCACGCGACGGTGGCCGATTGTCCGGTCGAAACGGGTAGAATCCCGCGGCTTTGGCCGGCCGTCAGGTCAGCGGCGGCCACCGGCGCGCGGTAGTTCTCGATCGCGGACGATCGACAGCCACCGGCGCCGGGTAGAAGTCACTAAATGAAGCAGCACGGCCGCAGCACGGCTGCAAACAGACCGCACAGCGCGAGCCCGTTGTACCAGCGGGCTCGGGAAACGCAGGGCCCGGCGAACGCCCGGCTCAGGGGGACACTAGGAATGCGACTGATACTGCTCGGGCCGCCGGGTGCCGGCAAAGGGACCCAGGC
>JALORV010000163.1 GCA_025458735.1 Burkholderiaceae bacterium
GGCGACACCGCGAAGCCATTTTCCGACAGCCGGATGGCCGGCTCGAACAGTCGCGGCCACGGCAACACGCCGTAGCGACGATGCGCGGTCTCGAGCAATCGCACGGCGCCCGGGGTGCCGACGGCGCGGCCACCGACGACGGCGTCGGTGAACGCCATCGGCTTGCCGTCGGCCGTCAGGAACAGGCGCTCGTCGGCCGCCTGTGGTGCCGTCTCGCGGCCGTCGAGCGCAACCACTTCGCGGCCGTCCCAGTGCAGCAGGAAGGCGCCGCCGCCCAGCCCCGAACTCTGCGGCTCGACCAGCGCCAGCACCAGCTGGATCGCGATCGCCGCGTCGACCGCGCTGCCGCCGGCGCGCAGGATCTCGACCCCGGCTTCAGTGGCCAGCGGGTTGGCCGACGCGGCCAGTTGCCGTTGCGCGAGTACCGGGGTCGATCCGGCCCGCAGCGGCGATGAAGGCTCGGGCTGCGATGGTGGCCCCGGGCTGGCGCAGGCTGCCAGCAGCAGCGCCAGGGCGGCGCTGAGCAGCCGTACCCGTACTGCTGACCGCCGGCAGGCTGCCCTCATCGCGATACTGCCTTGTCCGCGCGGCAGCTACTTGGGCTGCATGCGGATGGCGCCATCGAGCCGGATCGTCTCGCCATTGAGCATCACGTTCTCGACGATGTGGCGTACCAGTGCGGCGTACTCCTCGGGCTTGCCCAGTCGCGAGGGAAACGGCACCTGCCGGCCGAGCGAGTCCTGCACCTCCTGCGGCATGCCCAGCAGCATCGGCGTGGCGAACAGGCCCGGCGCGATCGTCATGCAGCGGATGCCGCTGCGCGCGAGGTCGCGCGCGATCGGCAGCGTCATGCCGACCACACCGCCCTTGGAGGCCGCGTAGGCAGCCTGGCCGATCTGGCCGTCGAAGGCCGCCACCGAGGCCGTGTTGACCAGCACGCCCCGCTCGCCTTCGGCGGTGGCGTCCTGCTTCGCCATCGCATCGGCCGCCAGCCGGATCATGTTGAACGATCCGATCAGGTTGATGCTGATGACGCGCGCGAAAGCCGCCAGCGCGTGCGGTCCTTCCTTGCCCACCACTTTCTCGCCGATCGCAATGCCGGCGCAATTGACCAGTCCGCGCAGCGGGCCGAGGGCGAGCGCGGCGTCGACTGCGCCGCGGCCGTCGGCTTCGCTCGCGACGTCGCAGCGAACGAAGCGTGCGCTGCCGCCCAGCTCAGCGGCCAGCGCCTCGCCGCGGTCGGCCTGGACGTCGGCGATGACGACCCGTCCGCCGGCCGCGGCCAGCATGCGTGTCGTGGCGCCGCCCAGACCCGAGGCTCCGCCGGTGACGATGAATGCATTGCCGCTGATCTGCATGTCGGTCCCCTGCGCCCTGCCGGCGCGACGCGCGAAAGTGTAGAGGAGCGGCCGCGGACCTGCAGCCGTGTGCGGCGTGGACGCTCGCGGTCGGCTGCGGGGGCGGGGATTCGGACAGCGACTACTGGAAAGTGCAGCGCGCGTACAGCCAGAGGGCGCCGCTGGCTTCGCCATCGTTGTTGACGCGGGCGCGTGCCCGCACCATCGGCAACAGGCACTTCTCGGTGGTGAAACCGGCGGAATTCATCCAGCTCTTCATCGACTCCGACGGCAGGCCGACAATGATCCGGGGCCGCCTGTAGGTGCCGTCGATGCTCGGGCGCGGTGCCTCGAGCTGAACCGCGCCGCCCAGCATGCTGTAGTCGCGCAGGCGCCTGCCATCGTCGTCGCCGGGCAGCGGCGCCGCGTGCAGTTGAGGAACATGGGTCGCCGGGAAGGTCGGCGCCGCGGGAATCTCGCGCACCGAGTACGGCCGCAGCACCGAGTCCGGAATGGCATCGACACGCGGCTGCGCCGGCGCGGGCGCCGGGAAGCTTCCCGCCAGCAGGACCAGCAGGGCCAGCCGGGCCGGCAGGCTGTACCGGGAGAGCGTCGGCTTCAGGTTCATGCGGACACCGTATCGGCGCAAGGCACTCTGCGCCAGTGAAGATTACTCTGCCGCAGGCGGGCAATTCGTGACAAGAGTCCAATCGGATGACTAAAGTCGACGCTGCGAGTCGGACTTTATCTTGATGGGGATCCATCCGCAGGTCGGCGGGGCCGTCGCAACGGGCAGGCATGGAGGGGAAGTGATCATGGGGCACGGGCGCGAGATGCTGCAGGGGCTCACGAGTTTCGAAAAGGGCAAGATCGTCACCGCGCGCGAGGCGGTCCAGCTGATCCACGACGGCGACACGGTCGCCACCACCGGCTTCGTCGGCATCGGCTTCCCGGAGAACATCGCCGTCGCGCTGGAGCAGCGCTTCCTGGAGTCGAGCGACAAGGAGCCGGACGGTGTGGGCCACCCCGAAGGGCTGACACTGGTGTACGCGGCCGGGCAGGGCGACGGCAAGGAACGAGGGCTCAACCACCTCGGGCATGCCGGGCTGGTGCGCCGGGTCATCGGCGGCCACTGGGGCCTGGTACCAAAGCTGCAGGCGCTCGCGGTTGCCAACCGCATCGAGGCCTACAACCTGCCGCAGGGGGTGATCACGCACCTGTTCCGCGACATCGCGGCCGGCAAGCCCGGACACCTGTCGAAAATCGGGCTGGGCACCTTCGTCGATCCGCGCCACGGCGGCGGCAGGATCAACGACAGCACGCGCGAGGAACTGGTCGAACTGATGACGATCGGCGGGCAGGAGTACCTGTTCTACAAGGCATTCCCGATCAACGTCGGGATCGTGCGCGGCACCACGGCCGACCCCGACGGCAACATCACGATGGAGCGCGAGGCGCTGACGCTGGAGGGACTGGCGATCGCGATGGCGGCGCGCAACTCCGGCGGAATCGTGATCGTGCAGGTCGAACGCATCGCCGAGCGCGGCTCGCTGAACCCGCGCCATGTGAAGATCCCCGGCGTGCTGGTCGACTGCATCGTCGTGGCCGAGAAGCCCGAGTACCACATGCAGACCTTCGTCGAGCAGTACAACCCGGGCTTCGCAGGCGAGATCCGCGTGCCGGCAAGCTCGCTGGCGCCGATGCCGATGAGCGAGCGCAAGATCATTGCCCGCCGGGCGGCGCTCGAGCTGCAGGCCAACAGCGTCGTCAACCTCGGCATCGGCATGCCCGAAGGCGTGTCCGCAGTGGCCGCCGAGGAAAAGGTGATCGACCTGATGACGCTGACCGCCGAGCCCGGCGTGGTCGGCGGCATACCGGCCTCGGGACTCAACTTCGGCGCGGCCGTCAACACGCAGGCCATCATCGACCAGCCCTACCAGTTCGACTTCTACGACGGCGGCGGGCTCGATCTCGCCTTCCTCGGGCTGGCGCAGGCCGACCGCGAGGGCAACCTCAACGTCAGCAAGTTCGGACCGCGGCTGGCCGGCGCGGGCGGCTTCATCAACATCTCGCAGTCGGCCAAGCGGGTGGTGTTCGTCGGCACCTTCACGGCCGGCGATCTGCAGGTGCGCCTCGACGACGGCCGGCTGGTGCTGCTCAACGACATCGGGCCGCGCAAGTTCGTGCACCAGGTCGAGCACCGGACCTACTCGGGCGCCGAGGCGCGCCGCCGCGGCCAGCCGGCGCTTTACATCACCGAGCGCTGCGTGTTCAGGCTCGGCAACGACGGGCTCGAGCTGACCGAGGTGGCGCCCGGCATCGACATCGAACGCGACATCCTGGCGCGCATGGAATTCCAGCCGCGGATACCGCACGATCCGGTCATGATGGATGCCGCGATCTTCGGCGCGGAGCCGATGAACCTGCGCAGCCGCATGCTGGCGATCCCGCTCGAGCGCCGATTGTCCTACGACGAGGAACACAACGTGCTGTTCCTCAATTTCGAGCGGCTGTCGGTGCGCACGCCGGCCGACGTCGCGGCCGTCCACGCAGAAATCTCCCGACGGCTCGACCAGATCGGCCACAAGGTCTACGGCATCGTCAACTACGACAATTTCGACCTGGCACCGGAAGTGGCCGACGAGTACGCGGCGATGGTGCGCGACCTGGTCGAGCGCTACTACTTCGGCGTCAGCCGCTACACGACCTCGGG
>JALORV010000164.1 GCA_025458735.1 Burkholderiaceae bacterium
CCATCCACAGCTTCGATCCCTGCCTCGCCTGCGCCACCCACGTGATGTCGCCCGAGGGCGAAGAGATCGTTTCGGTGAAGGTACGCTGACAAGGAGTTCCCGATGTCCAAGCATGGCTACGGCGCGATGAAGGTCGACCCGGTCAGCGGCGCGGTGCTGGGCGGGCCGCTGAAGACGGTCTATGTGTACGAGGCCCCAGTGCGCATCTGGCACTGGGTGATGATGATCGCGATGTTCGTGCTGGTGCCGACCGGCTACCTGATCGGTTCGCCCTGGAGCGGACCGCGCGAGGAAGCCACCTTCACCTACTTCTTCGGCAACATCCGCACGATCCACTTCGTGGCTGCCATGGTGTTCGCGATCGCCTTCGTGGTGCGGCTGTACTGGGCGATCGTCGGCAACGCGCGCGATCTTCTTCCCGCCGGTATGGAACTTCGGCTGGTGGAAAGGCATGATCGGCCAGGCGATGTACTACCTGTTCCTGCGCAAGGAGTCCGCGCTGTGGATCGGCCACAACCCGCTGGCACAGTTCGCGATGTTCTTCATGTACGTGCTCGGGTCGATCGTGATCATCCTGACCGGCTTCTCGCTGTTCGCGGAGCAGTACGGCTGGGGATCGACCTGGATGAACGTCTTTGGCTGGGTCAACACGCTGCTGGGCGGCTCGCAGACCGTGCGCACCGTGCACCACTTCACGATGTACTACCTGCTGCTGTTCGCCATCGTGCACATGTACATGGTGTTCCGCGAGGACATCATGAGCCAGCAGAGCGTCGTCGGCACGATGATCAGCGGCGTGCGCAGCTTCAAGCCGGGCGCCCGCATCGAAAAGGTCTGAGCCTGGACTCCCTGGCCACTGAAATGATGGTCACCCGCGAACCCCGACGGGGCCAGCCGGCCTCGCTCGGGATTCCGGCGCGCCGGCCGCCACAGCCGGGCCAGTTCCTCGAGAGCCGTTTCCTGAAGCCTCTGGGGATCAGCCAGACCGACCTCGCCAAGGCACTGGGCGTCTCGCGCCGTCGCGTCAACGAGCTGATCAACGGGCGTCGCGCGATCACGCCCGACACGGCGGTGCGGCTCGCGATGTACTTCGGCAACGAGGCGGCCTTCTGGATGCACCTGCAGGTTGCGTGGGACATGCACTCGGCGGCGCGCGATGTGCGCGCCTCGATGCGCACGCGTTGAACCGGGCTTCGCTCCGCGCGCGCCGGCGACCGCCACGGGACTGCACGCCCGGGGCTGGTTCGTTCCAGACCAAAGCCCCCGCATGCTGCGGGGCGACTGCCACAGCTCCCCAGCACGGTTGACCTAACGCAAGCGCACAGCCGCGTGCCGCCGCTACCTTTCGTGTAACGACCGGGGTTACACACATGGACAGGCAGCATCAGGTGCTCGTGCTCGGCATCGGCAACTTTCTGTGGGCCGACGAAGGTTTCGGGGTGCGCGCGGTGGAGGCGCTGCACCAGGCGGTCAGCTTCCCCGACGACGTCCTGTTGATGGACGGCGGCACGCTTGGCCTGAGCCTGCTGCCCTACGTCGAAGCCAGCCGCCGCGTGCTGGTGTTCGACGCGATCGACTTCGGCCTGGCGCCCGGCACGCTGCGCGTACTGCACGGCGATGAGGTGCCCGCCTGGGGCGCACGCCGGCTCAGTCCCCACCAGAACGGTTTCAACGACGTGCTGGCACTGGCCCATCTGCACGGCTGCGCGCCGGAACAGATTGCTGCCGTCGGCGTCCAGCCCCTGCTGCTCGATGACTTCGGCGGCAGCCTCACCGAGCCGGTGCGAGCGCGCCTCGAAGAAGCCGTCGAACGCGCCCTCGAGATCGTGGCCGCCTGGGGCTACGCCGGACAGCGGCGCGCTGACGGCGAGGCCGTCGAACCGCTGAACGCCCGTTCGGTGGCCCTGCAGGCCTACGAGGCCGAGCGACCGTCGGCCGATGACGCCTGCCGGCATGGCGACGCGCGTGTACTTGCCGGTGGCGCCACGGTGCAAGGCTGAGCCATGTGCATCGGCGTCGCCCTGCAGGTCATCGAGTGTCACGAGCAGACCGCGATCGCCGCGGCCGGCGGGCGCCGCGAGCGGCTGAACCTGGCCCTGGTCGGGCCCCAGCTGCCGGGCACCTGGCTGCTTGCCCACAACGGCTCGGCGCTGCGGGTGCTGAGCGAGCAGGAAGCGCAGCAGACCAGCGCAGCCCTGGCGGCACTCGACGCCGCCCTGTCGGGCACGCAGGACCTCGACACCTACTTCGCCGACCTGGCGACCCGCGAGCCACAGTTGCCGCCGCACCTGCGCAAGCCGCCGAAGGAGACCTCCGAATGAGTACCGAAGCGACGCTCTCGCCCTCCGCGATCGCCAACGACGGCGCGCCTGCGCGCCACCCTCTTCTTGAGCAGCTGGTTTCGCGCCATGGCTGTACGGCGCTCGATGCCGATGCCATCGACGCCTTTGCCGGCCCGGGCCACACGCTGCTCATCTTCACCGAGGACCCGGTGCGCTACAAGGAAACCCTCGACCTGGCGGTGATCGCGCCGGAAGTCGTGCGGGCCTTCGGCGGGATCTTTCGCGTGGGCGTCCTGTTCCCGGAGCACGCCCGGCGCGCCGCCGCGCGCTACGGCTTTGCCCGCTGGCCGGCGCTGGTGGTGCTGCGTGACGGCGCTTATGTCGGCGCCGTCGATGGCCTGCGCAACTGGGACGAATACCTGACCGAGGTGCAGAGCCTGCTCGCGGCTCCGGCCACGCGGCCACCTTCGGTCGGCATCGCCGTCAAATCGGCCTCGGCACCCGCCGGCGGCTGCAGCCACTGAACTGCCAAGGAAGCCCGAGATGAAGTCGATTCCGATTCCGGTCCGCATGGTCGGGCCCGGCGCGCATGTCGAGGAAGAGGAACTGCAGTACCTCGACATGCCCCGCGACATGCGCACGTTCACGATGCCCCATGTGCCGGAGGACGCCGACAGCACGGCGCTGACGGGTGCCCGCGACCTGCTGGCGACTTTTCTCGCGCAGCTCAATCGCTGGCAGGAAAACGGTCCGGCGCCGCGACTCGCCCTCGGCGGAATCGACCCCGCGGTACAGCGCATCGTCAACGAGATGCTGGGCGACGGCGAAGTGAGCATCCGGGTCGACGGCAGCCGTCGGCTGCACATCCAGGAGAGCGTCTTCACGGGCCTGTGGCGCGTGGTCGAGCTCGATCACTCCGGCGGCCTGCTGGCCGACTGGATCGAGGCCGGGCCGCTGCCGACGGCGGTGCTCGAGGCCGCGCGCGATGGCGCAGTACCGGGCCTGCAGCAGACCGTCGTGCCGCCGGGCGCAATGAACTCGCCGGCGCTGCTGCACGAGCTGAACGCGCAAAGTGCCGGCCGGCGACCGGGGACAGCCGCACATGTCATCAACCTGACGCTGTTCCCATTGTCGCCAGAGGATCACCAGGTGCTCGAGCGGGCGCTGCCGGTCGGCCCGGTGGCGATCATCTCGCGCGGCTTCGGCAACTGCCGCGTCACCTCGACCCGGGCGCGCGACGTCTGGCGCGTGCAGTACTTCAACAGCATGAACACGATCATCCTGAACACGATCGAGGTGGTCGACGTGCCCGAGGTGGCGCTGGCCGCCGCCGAGGACCTCGCCGATTCGCGCGGCCGACTGGCCGAACTGATCGACTGGATGAGCGAGTCATGCCCGCAGTGAGGCGGTGGGCGCCGCAGAAGGCGCTGCACTACGCGCGCGGACGCTGCTGCACCCTGGCCGGTCGCCGCTCATGACGGAGCCGCGCACCGCCGCTGCCGAAGCACGCTACGAGTGCAAGGTGTGCTGGCACGTCTACGATCCGACGCAGGGGGATGCGACCTGGCAGGTGCCTGCCGGCACGCCGTTCGCAGCACTGCCACCGCACTGGGCCTGCCCGGTCTGTTCGACTCCGAAGGCAGACTTCCTGCTGCTGGCCGACGATGAGTGAACCCGGCCTGCTGCCCGATCCCTCGGCGCTTATCGAGCGCGCGTTCGGCGCTACTGCACAGCGCATGCAGGGCCTGGGCTTCGTCAATCCGGCCCTGCGGGTCGAGGCCGTGGACTTTTCGCCGTGGGAAGGCCACTGGCTGGGCGTGCTGGTGACACCGTGGTCGATCAACCTGATGCTGCTGCCGCACGATCCGGCACGGTGGCGGCGCCTGCGCGCGGGCGACCGGCAGCGCTACACCTTTCCCGCTGGCGACTACGACTTCATCGGCGCGCTCGACGAGACCATCGGCGAATACCAGATGTGCTCGCTGTTTTCGCCGGCACTCGACTTCGCGGACCATGGCAGCGCAAGACTGGTCGCGCAGCTGGCGCTGCAGGCCCTGTT
>JALORV010000165.1 GCA_025458735.1 Burkholderiaceae bacterium
GGTCGAGGCCAGCATGGGCGAAGAGCGCGCCAAGCTGCTTGAGAACCTCAAGGAAGGCGCGATCGTCAAGGGCACGGTCAAGAACATCACCGACTACGGTGCGTTCGTCGACCTCGGTGGCATCGATGGCCTGCTGCACATCACTGACCTCGCCTGGCGTCGCGTGCGTCATCCGAGTGAAGTCGTGCAGGTCGGCCAGGAGCTGACCGCCAAGGTCCTGAAGTTCGACCAGGAAAAGAACCGCGTATCGCTCGGCGTGAAGCAGCTGGGCGAGGACCCGTGGGTCGGGCTCGGTCGCCGCTATCCGCAGGGCACGCGGCTCTTCGGCAAGGTCACCAACATCACCGACTACGGCGCGTTCGTCGAGATCGAGGCCGGCATCGAAGGCCTGGTGCACGTCTCAGAGATGGACTGGACCAACAAGAACGTCGACCCGAAGAAGGTCGTTCAGCTGGGCGACGAAGTCGAGGTCATGGTGCTCGAAATCGACGAAGAGCGCCGCCGCATCAGCCTCGGCATGAAGCAGTGCAAGCGACTTCGGCGTGTTCATCGGCCTGAACGGCGGCATCGATGGCCTGGTGCACCTGTCCGACCTGTCTTGGAGCGAAACCGGCGAGGATGCCGTCCGCAAGTACAAGAAGGGCGACGAGATCGAGGCGATGGTGCTGGCGATCGACACCGAGCGCGAGCGCATCTCGCTGGGCGTGAAGCAGCTGTCGGGCGATCCGTTCACCAACTTCGCGGCCGGCCACGAGAAGGGCTCGCTCGTCACCGGCACGGTGAAGTCGGTCGACGCCAAGGGTGCCGTCGTCGACCTCGGCGGTGACATCGAGGGCTTCCTGCGCGCTTCGGAGATCGCTGCCGACCGCGTCGAGGATGCCCGCAATCACCTGAAGGAAGGTGACACCGTCAACGCGATGATCATCAACGTCGACCGCAAGAACCGCAACATCAACCTGTCGATCAAGGCGAAGGACAACGCCGAGACGTCGGCGACGATGGAGCGCATGCAGGCCGAGGCGCAGACCGGGACCACCAATCTCGGGGCGCTGCTGAAGGCCAAGCTCGACACGCAGACGAAGTAACCTGCCGTCGTGTCAGCAGGAGTCGTCCCGTGAAGACGATGACGAAGTCGGAACTGATCGCGCGCCTGGCGGAACGTAATCCCCGCCTGGTGGCGCGCGACGCGGACGAGGCCGTCAACACGATGCTCGAAGCGATGACCGATGCGCTGGCCGGCGGCCAGCGCATCGAGATCCGCGGCTTCGGCAGTTTCGCGCTCAACTACCGGCCGCCGCGTGTCGGGCGCAACCCCAAGTCGGGCGACCGTGTGCAGGTGCCCGCCAAGTACGTGCCGCATTTCAAGGCCGGCAAGGAGTTGCGCGAGCGCGTCGACGGCGAGGAAGATGCCGCGGCCGGCAATGATGCCGACTGAGAGGCAGCAGGCAGACCGGGCCGCGCGCGTCGCGGCCTTTTTTTTGCCTGCGCGCTGGCGGCAGTGCTTGCCTACAATGCCGCCATCGCTGGCCGGGGCCCTCGGGAGATCGCCATGAGACTGCTGTCGTGGATCGTGAAGCTCGGCTTCTTTCTGCTGGTGCTGTGGTTTGCGCTGAAGAACACGACCCCGGTGCCGGTGCGGCTTTCTTCCGGGATGGTCTGGGAGCAGGTGCCCTTGATCCTCGTGATGCTGGCCTGCATCGCGGTCGGTGCCCTGCTCGGCGCGCTGGCGCTGGCGTTGCCCATCTACCGGATGCGGCGCGAGATGACGCACCTGCGCCAGAGCGCGCCGCTGCCGCCGTCGGCCGAGTCGGTGGCTGACCGCATGGCTTCGGCGGCACGCCAGTCGGGCGCCGTGGTCGAGGTCTCGCCGGAGCCCGGGCGTTCCTGATGGAGTTCGAGCTCTGGTACCTGGTGTTCCTGCCGCTGGCGTTTGCAGCCGGCTGGTTCGGGCGCGGCTTCGAGTCGCGCAACCGCGCCTCCGATCACGCCGCGCTGCCGCGTTCGTACTTCCGCGGTCTCAACCTGCTGCTGAACGACCAGCACGACAAGGCGATCGATGCCTTCATCGAGGTGGTCCGGCTCGATCCGGAGACCATCGAACTGCACCACGCCCTGGGCAACCTGTTCCGTCGCCGCGGCGAGTTCGACCGCGCGGTGCGCATCCACACGCACCTTTTCAACCGGGCCGACCTGCCGGCGCGCGAACGCTCGCAGGCGCTGGCCGAACTGGGGCAGGACTATCTGAAAGGCGGCCTGCTCGACCGCGCCGAGGATGCCTTCACGCGCCTGCTGGAAGACCGCGACCATCGTTTCGACGCGCTGCGGTCGCTGCTGCGCATCTTCGAGATGGAGCGCGAGTGGCTCAAGGCAATCGACTGCGCGCGCCGGCTCGAGCGCGAAGCCGGCGAGAACCACCAGGTTGCCGTGGCCCACTTCCACTGCGAACTGGCCGCGGCGGCACTGGCGGCCGGCCGCCTGCAGGACGCGCAGCTGGCCATCGACGAGGCGCTGGCGGCCGACCGCAAGTCGGTGCGCGCGCTGATACTCGCCGGCGATCTTGCGGCCCGGCGTGGCGAGCCCGAGGAGGCGCTGCGCCTCTGGCAGCGCGTCGAAGGGGCCTCGCGCGAACACCTGCCGCTGATTGCCGGCAAATTCTGCGAGACGCTCGATCAACTCGGCCGCCGCGACGAGGCGCTGAACTGGCTGAACCGTGCGCTGCTCGATGTGCCCTCGATCGACCTGCTCGAAGTGGCCTGTGCCCGCACGCTCGAGTGGAGAGGGCCGGCTGCGGCCGAGGCGCTGGTCGCGGCAGAACTGAAGCGCCACCCGAGCCTGCTGGGTTTCGAGCGGCTGGCCGAGGCGCGGCTCGCGCTGAAGCCGGACGATGCGGAACTGGCCTCGCTCGCCGGCCTGCTCAAGGGACATGCGCGCAAGCTGGCGCGTTACCGCTGCAGCAAGTGCGGTTTCCGCACGCGGGAATATCACTGGCACTGCCCCGGGTGCAGCCAGTGGGACAGCTATCCGCCCCGCCGCCTCGAGGAGCTCGACGCGTGATGCGGCGGGAGCCCTGAGCGCGAGCAGCGGCCTGGTTACCACAGCGCGTCGAAACCCGCCGACCCATGACTCATCACACCATCGACCAGACCATTGGCAACACGCCGCTGGTGCGCCTGCAGCGCCTGCCGGCCACCGAGGGCGCGCGCCCCGGGTGCGTGATCCTGGGCAAGCTCGAGGGCAACAATCCGGGCGGCTCGGTCAAGGATCGCCCGGCGTACTCGATGATCGTGCGGGCCGAAGAGCGCGGCGAGATCCGCCCGGGTGACCGGCTGATCGAGGCCACCAGCGGCAACACCGGCATTGCGCTGGCGATGATCGCGGCGATGCGCGGCTATCGCATGACGCTGATCATGCCCGACAACCTGTCGAGTGAGCGGCGTGCCAGCATGGCCGCCTATGGCGCCGAACTGATACTGACGCCGGCCAGCAAGGGCGGCATGGAGTACGCGCGCGATCTCGCCATGCAGATGCAGGCGGACGGCAAGGGGCGCGTGCTCGACCAGTTTGCCAATCCGGACAACCCGCGCGCCCACTACGAGACCACCGGCCCCGAGATCTGGCACGACACCGGCGGGCGCATCACCCACTTCGTCAGTGCGATGGGCACGACCGGCACCATCATGGGCGTCGGGCGCTACCTGAAGGAGCGCAATCCGGCGATCCAGGTCATTGGTGCGCAGCCGGCCGAGGGCTCGCAGATTCCCGGCATCCGCAAGTGGCCGCAGGCGTATCTGCCGCGCATCTACGATCCGGCCGGGGTGGACCGGCTCGAGTTCGTGACGCAGGCCGATGCCGAGGCGATGGCGCGGCGGCTGGCCGCCGAAGAGGGAATCAGCTGCGGCCCCTCCGCCGCAGGTGCCTGCCTGATCGCGCTGCGGCTGGCAGCGGAAACCGAAGACGCGACGATCGTATTTGTCGTCTGCGACCGCGGGGATCGCTACCTGAGCACCGGCCTGTTCGGCTGACGGCTTTTCCCTACCCGCGCGGCACGCCAGCGGCCGTCTTTCCAGAACGCTTCCAGTGCAGCCAGGGTCGGCGCGATGTCGAGTCCCTGCCGCTGCAGCCAGCCGTCGTCGTAACAGGTGCCCTGATAGCGTTCACCGCCGTCGCATAGCAGCGTGACCACGGCGCCCGGTTTCCGCGCAGACTTCATTTCGGACAGGAGTTCCGCGCACGCCACCAGCGCCGTGCCGGTCGACGGCCCGACGCGGCGTCCAAGAATGCGCTCGAGGAAGCGTGCTGCAGCGAACGATGCCGCGTCGGCCACCCGGATCGAACGGTCGATCACGTGGCGATTGAAGCTCGG
>JALORV010000166.1 GCA_025458735.1 Burkholderiaceae bacterium
GTCGAGCGCCAGCTCGAGGCCAACGGCATCGACCGCCGCAGCATGGGCCGCGAAGCGTTCATCAAGCAGGTGTGGGACTGGAAGGAGTATTCCGGCGGCACGATCCTGCAGCAGATGCGCCGGCTCGGCGACTCGGTCGACTGGGCGCGCACCTACTTCACGATGGACGACGGCCTGTCGAAGGTCGTGACCGAGACCTTCGTGCAGCTCTACGAACAGGGGCTCATCTACCGCGGCAAGCGGCTTGTCAACTGGGACCCGAAGCTGCAGACCGCAGTGTCGGACCTCGAAGTCGAGACCGAAGAAGAAGACGGCAGGCTGTGGGAGATCCGCTACCCGGCCGTGGACGGCGGCACGGGGGTTGTCGTGGCGACCACGCGTCCGGAGACGATGCTCGGTGACGTCGCGGTCGCGGTGCATCCGGAGGACGAGCGCTACGCGTCGCTCGTCGGCACGCAGCTCGTGCTGCCACTGACCGGCCGCACGATTCCGGTGATCGCCGATGCCTACGTCGACCGCGAGTTCGGCACCGGCTGCGTGAAGATCACGCCCGCGCACGACTTCAACGACTTCGCGATCGGCCAGCGTCACCACCTCACGCCGATCCCGATCTTCACGCTGACGGCGACGGTCAACGACAACGCGCCGGAAAAGTACCGCGGGCTCGACCGCTACGTCGCGCGCAAGCGCGTGCTCGAGGACCTGCGCGCCGCTGGCCTCGTGGTCAGCGAGAAGCCGCACAAGATGATGGTGCCGCGCTGCGGCCGCACCGGCGAGGTGGTCGAGCCGACGCTCTCCGAGCAGTGGTACATGGCGATGGGCAAGCCCGCGCCCGCGGGCACACGCCATCCGGGCCAGTCGATCGCGCAGGTCGCGCTCGATGCCGTCGCGCGTGGCGAGGTGCGCATATTTCCGGAGCAGTGGGCGACGATCTACAACCAGTGGCTGGACAACATCCAGGACTGGTGCATCTCGCGCCAGCTGTGGTGGGGCCACCAGATCCCGGCCTGGTACGACGCGGAGGGCAACGTGTATGTCGCCCGCTCCGAGGCCGAGGCGCAGGCGCAGGCCGGCGCGGGAAAGACGCTCACGCGCGACCCCGACGTGCTCGACACCTGGTACTCGTCGGCGATGGTGCCGTTCTCCACGCTCGGCTGGCCCGCAGTCGAGACGCAGGGCAGTGGAGCGGAGCGGGTCGCCTACGACCTGTATCTGCCGTCGACGGTGCTGGTCACCGGCTACGACATCATCTTCTTCTGGGTGGCGCGCATGGTGATGATGACCATGCACTTCACCGGCCGCGTGCCGTTCAGGGACGTCTACATCCACGGCATCGTGCGCGATGCCGAGGGCAAGAAGATGTCGAAGAGCGAAGGCAATACGCTCGATCCGATCGACATCATCGACGGCATCGACCTCGAGGCACTGGTCAAGAAGAACACCACGGGGCTGCGCAAGACCGAGGACGCGCCGAAGGTCGCCGCGAAGGTGCGCAAGCACTTCCCGGACGGCATCGCGGCCTACGGTGCCGACGCGCTGCGCTTCACGATGGCGGCCTACGCCACACTCGGCCGCAATATCAACTTCGACCTCAAGCGCTGCGAGGGCTACCGCAACTTCTGCAACAAGCTGTGGAACGCCACGCGCTTCGTGCTGATGAATGTCGAGGGCCGCGACCGCCGAGGGCTTCGCGCAGTACCGGCTCGACAACGTCGCCAACGCGGTCTACAGCTTCGTCTGGAACGAGTACTGCGACTGGTACCTCGAGCTGGCCAAGGTGCAGCTGGCCTCGGGCAGCGAAGCGCAGCAGCGCGGCACGCGCCGCACGCTGGTGCGCGTGCTCGAAGCCGCGTTGCGGCTGGCGCATCCGGTGATTCCGTTCATCACCGAGGAGCTGTGGCAGACCGTCTCGGTGCTGGCCGGCAAGCGCCGCGCCGGCGAGGAGACCTCGGTGATGGTGCAGCCCTTCCCGCGGTCGCAGCCGGAGAAAATCGACCCCATCGCCGACCGTGCGGTCTCTGAGCTCAAGGCGATGGTCGATGCGCTGCGCAACCTGCGCAGCGAGATGAATCTCGCGCCAGCGCAGAAGGTGCCGCTGGTGGCGTCGGGCGATCGCGCCACACTGGCCGCCTGTGCTCCGTACCTGCAGGCGCTGGCGCGGCTGAGCGAGGTGCAGGTAGTCGCCGATGTCGATGCCGTGGCCGGTGACAGTGCTGCGCCGGTCAAGGTCGTCGACGCGTTCCGCCTGATGCTGAAGATCGAAGTCGATCCTGGCATGGAGCGTGAGCGGCTCGGCAAGGAAATCGCGCGGCTGGAAAACGAGATTCGCAAGGCCGAAGGCAAGCTCGGCAACGCGAGTTTCGTCGAACGCGCGCCGGCGGCGGTGGTGGCACAGGAACGGGAGCGGCTGGCCGGCTTCGCGAGCACGCTGGCGGCGGTGCGGACCCAGCTCGACCGTTTGCCCGCCGCCTGAGCAAGGCGGGCGAGCACACGCGGAGCTATTCCGCTACTTGGTCGGTGTTGCGGGTGGCGCGGGCGGCGCCGTCGCTGCCGGTGCCGCGGGCGGTGACTCCGCCGGAGAAGGCAACGTGTATTCGGACGCCGGGGAAGGCGTCGGCGCGGATGGCGATGCCGGAGAAGTCGCGGGTGACGGTGCAGCAGGCGCCGCCTTGCCCGGGACCGGCACCACGATGCCAGGGGCCAGCGGGATCTCGTCCACCGCCATCACGCCGGTGACGAAATGGCGGGTCTCGCCGAAACACGTGGTCGGCAACCCGATCTTCTGCTCGTAGTGCAGCGTGACGCGCTTGCCCATCACCCGGTTGATCTGCTCGGCCACGCCGTCGTCCCACACGGTGAAGAGGAACTTTTCCGGCGTTGAACCCGGCATCGTGACCATCGCCATCTCGCCTTCCCAGGTCTTGCAGATCCAGCCGCGCTTGCTGAACTGCTGCACCCAGCCCGCACGCTCGCCGCTGGAGTAGCTCCAGTTGAGGACCACGGCGAAGTACGCGGCTGCAATGGCCACCGGCACGATCAGCAGCCAGAACGCAAGCTTCAGCCGTGAAGGGCCGCGCGCGGGCCGGGCACCGGCAGGACCGGCTGGAACGGGAGCATTCATCGACGCCTCAGGAAGTGGATGAACTCCTGGGCGATGGTCTGCTGGCCCAGCAGTTCGTTGCCCGACTGGCGTGAGAACGCCTGGAAGTCGCGGATCGAACCGGGATCGGTGGCGACGATCTTCAGCACCTGTCCGCTCGACATGGCCGACAGCGCCTTTTTTGCACGCAGGATCGGCAACGGACAGTTCAGCCCGCGCGTGTCGATCTCCATGTCTGAGGCCGGCGGAGTCTCGAGCGCCATCGTTCAGGTCTTGGTGGTTGCCATCGGCAGAAATTCTACCGGCAGCCCGCGCGCGCGCATCCAGTCGGCCATCGCGAGCCCGGTGCCCAGCGGCCAGGGGCGCAGGCGCGCCGGCTCGATCATGCGGTAATCGACCAGTTCCTCGCCGAGCCGGACCTGCCCTTCGGCCTCGACGTGGTAGGCAATGATGACTTCGTTCTTGCGGGTGAAGTCGTAGACACCGATCAGTGCGGCCGCTCGCGTCGCCAGCCCCGTTTCCTCGGCCACTTCGCGTTCGACCGCCTGGCGCGGCGTTTCATCGCGCTCCAGGAAACCCGTGACCAGCGCGTACATCTTCTCCGGCCAGTCGCGGTTGCGCGCCAGCAGCACCTTGCCGTCGAGTTCGATCAGCGCCGCCACCACCGGTGCCGGGTTGTCCCAGTGCACCCAGCCGCAGGCCGGACAGGCGTCGCGCTCGCGCTCACCGTGCCATTGTCGCTGCAGCGGCGTCGCACACAAGGGACAGAAGCGGTAGGGGGCAGACATCTCAGCGTGCAGCCCGCCGGCGGGACGCCGGACTCAAGTCGGGTCGGCCGCCGCCGGCAACCGTGGCTGCCTCGGATGCAACCGCGCCATCATCAGCGAGTCGACGTACGCACCGTCGCGCAGGGCCCAGGCGCGCTGCGTGCCTTCCAGTTCGAAACCGAAGTTGCGATACAGCGCGATCGCGCGGGCATTGTCGGAAAAGACACCAAGCTCGACGCGCAGCAGCCCGGCCCAGTTGTCGGCCCAGTCGAGCAGGCGTCGCAGCAGTTCGGACCCGACGCCGCGACCCCACCAGGACGGCGTCACGCATAGGCCCAGTGCCGCAACATGACGTGTGCGCAGGCTGCCGGTCACCGGATGCAGGCCAGCGCTGCCGATGAGCTCGACACCGTGGACCGCCACGACGTGGATCTGCAGCGGGTCGGCGATCTGCGTTTCGAGCCGCTTGCGCCAGATCTCGGGGCTCGGCAGCGGCAGCTGCAACGTGTTGTGCAGCACCTCGGCCTGGCCCATCAGCCGCGTCAGTCCTTCGGCGTCAGCGAGCGAAGCCCGCCGGAACTCGACGCCGGCGAGCGAACTCACAGGCGTTCCTGCGCCCAGGCGCGCACGCTGGCCAGCGCCTGCGGCAGCCGCGCCGGCTCGGTGCCGCCGGCCATCGCCATGTCCGGCCGGCCGCCGCCCTTGCCGCCGACCTGCTGCGCAACGAAGTTGACCAGGTCGCCGGCCTTCACCCTGGCGGTTGCATCGGCGGTCACACCCGCGGCGAGCTGCACCTTGCCGCCCTCCACCGCACCGAGCACGACGACCGCGCTCTTCAGCTTCGACTTGAGCTGATCCATGGTTTCGCGCAGCGCCTTGGCATCGGCCCCCTCCAGCGCGGCCGCCAGCACCTTGACGCCGTTGATGTCGACCGCCTGCGTCGCCAGGTCGTCGCCCTGGCTCGACGCGACCTTGCTCTTGAGCCGTGCCAGTTCCTTCTCGAGCGCCTTCACGTGCTCCTGTACCTGCGCGATCTTCTGCGTCACCTCGGCCGCGGGCGCCTTCAGCAGGCTGGCCGCCTCGTGCAGGTCACGGTCGAGCGACTGCACGAACTCGAGCGCGCCGCGTCCGGTCACCGCCTCGATGCGGCGCACACCCGCCGCCACGCCGCCTTCGGCCACGATCTTGAAGAAGCCGATGTCGCCGGTGCGGGCGACATGCGTGCCGCCGCACAGCTCGGTCGAATGCTCGCCCATCGCCAGCACGCGCACTTCGTCGCCGTACTTGTCGCCGAAGAACGCCAGCGCGCCGGCCTTGATGGCGTCGTCGTACTTCATCACGCTGGCCGCGACCTGCGCGTTGGCACGGATCGCCGCGTTGACCCGGTCCTCGATCCTGCGGATCTCGTCCGGAGTCACCGCCTTGTCGTGCGAGAAGTCGAAGCGCGTGCGCTCGGCGTCGACCAGCGAGCCCTTCTGCTGCACATGGCGGCCGAGCACGTCGCGCAGCGCCGCGTGCATCAGGTGCGTGGCCGAGTGGTTGTTGCGGATGCGCTCGCGCGCTGCCGCATCGACCCGTGCCTGCACGACATCGCCGACCGCCAGCGTGCCGGACTCCACC
>JALORV010000167.1 GCA_025458735.1 Burkholderiaceae bacterium
GCTCCTTCCCCCAAGGGTCGCGGCTCGATGCCGGGCGCATGCCCGCGCGTGCCACTTCGGGTGGCCAACCTTCCCGCAACTACAACCTGGTCAGTGACTAGCTTGCAGCGCTTTGGACGAAGTGCGCGATCCCAAGCAGCGCTGTCTGCTTCAGTGGCCCTGTAGTCCGATCGACCGCCGTTACGCTTGATCTCGCGGCTGACTGTTGATGGCGAGCGCCCAAGCCGCGCAGCAGCCCGACGAATCGATTCGCCGTCTGCCATGGCGCGTGAGATCTCTTCTCTCTCGGCCAAAGTCAGCGCCGTTGCGCAGCGGCTTCGAGCCGGCGGCCGAATTCCACCCGTCCGCGACAAGATCCCCAGCACCGACGTATGCGCTCGATCGAACAACTGAGCAATCTGATGGAGCGTCCAGCCCTCCTTCCATCGCTCCCACATCAACGCCTTCTGGGCGTCCGTGTAGTAGATCCGCGTCCGGTACTTCATCTGCAACACTCCTTCTGCCCGCGCAGCGGTCAGTGTGTTGCATCGACCGGTTGAATCCGCCATGGTGAAGCGGTCGTACAAGGCAACGACCAGCGAGTGACCGGAGGTTAGCCGGGACGTCACTCAGGGCCGCCGACCCGAGTGACTCCGTTCAGTCTGAAGGAGCCGGTCATGAGTTGGCTGGCAGCTATGCTCCCGTTACGGTCCATTGACCACGCACTCCGAGCTGACGGTGTCGGTCACAGCGCGGTCGCAGCGATTTGCGGTCAACTGCCGCGGCCAACCGCTTCCATGGGCGCTGCTGACACTCGCGACGTGCCTGAGAACGACCTTCGTCCGAGCCTCGACACAGCAACCGCACAGTGCGAGGAAGGGAACGACGATCGTTCTCAGGGAACCTCCTGCGTGTGGGAGGCGAGTCGTTTCGTCGCGGCGTGCGGATCAGTCGAGCACGATCTTCGACGCTCGGGCGATGTCACCCCAGACCACCGCCTCGCGCTGGACGAAGGCCGCGAACTCGTCGGGCGACATCGGGTTCGCGAGGTTGCCCATCGCCTCGAAGGCCTGCACCGACGCCGGCAGCGCGAGCGCGTCGCGCACCGCGGCATTCATCGCGACCACCACCTCGCGCGGCGTGCTGCTCGGCGCGAACAGGCCATACCAGAGCGCTGCGGTGAAAGGTATGCCCTGCTCTTGCAGCGTGGGCACTTGCGGCAGCTGCTTCAGCCGCTTCGTGCCCAGCGCGGCCAGCGGGCGCAGCTCTCCGCGCTCGATGTGCTGTCGCACCAGCGTGTAGCCGGCCAGCGTGCCGGTCACCTCGCCGGTAAGTACCGCCTGCACGAGCGCCGGCGTGTTCTGGTACGGCACATGCGTCACCGAAGTGCCCAGCGAGCTGTTGATCGCCGACAGCAGCAGGTGCGCCGAGCTGCCCACGCCCCAGCTGCCCCAGTTCACCTTCGCCGGGTCGGCTCGGTAGGCGTCGGCAAGCTCCTTCATCGAGCGGATGCCTGTCTTGGTCGCGGTTGGCACGACGGCCTCGACTTGTGCGAGATAGGCCACCGGGACGAAGTCCTTCTCTGGCTGGTAGGCAACGTTCTTGAACAGCACCGGGTTGCTGGTGACCACGTCCATCAGGAAGACGCAGAAGTTGTAGCCGTCGCCGGGCGCGGCCTTGCAGGCCGAGGCCCCGAGCATGCCGCTCGCGCCAGGCTTGTTCTCCACCACCACCGGCTGCTTGAGCGACTTCTGCAGCTCGTTGCCAACCATGCGCGCCAGCTGGTCGCCGGCGCCGCCGGCGGAGTAGGACACGATCAGCCGGATCGGCTTGGAGGGCCAGGCGGTCTGGGCCGTGGCAGGTACAGCGATCAACGCCGAGCACAGCGCGATGGCAGGAGCGAGGAAGGTTCGCATGAGTGTCTCCGTGGTGGGGTGATGCCAGTCCCGGCGCACAAGGCCGTTCATGCGCCGAGGTCCTGGGCGCCGATGGCGCCCTGTTGCCGCAACACGGCGCGCTGGACCTTGCCAGTCGCCGTCTTGGGAAGCTGCGTCACCACGCGCACGTAGCGCGGCCGCGCAAAGCGCGGCAGGCGCTCGGCGGCATAGCGGCCCAGTGCGTGGGCGTCGATCACCATGCCGGGTCGCGCGACGACGGCGAGCATGACTTCGTCCTCCGCGCCCTGCAGGTCCGAGGGCACGGCGTAGGCCGCCACCTCTGCCACCGCCTCATGGCCGGCGACGACGTCCTCGACCTGCGTCGCCGAGACGTTCTCGCCGCGACGGCGTATGCAATCCTTCAGTCGATCGATGAAGGTGACCAGACCGTCGTGGTCGATCTTCGCGGCGTCCCCAGTGTGAAACCACAGGTTGCGCCAAGCCTCGACGGTCTTCTGCGGCGCGTTCAGGTAGCCTGCCATGAAGCCGAACGGGACCTTCGGGCGGACGAGCAACTCGCCGATCTCGCCTGCGGGTAGCGGCCGGTCGGTCTCCGGTTCGACGACGGCGACCTCGAAATGGTCGTCGTGCACCCAACCCGCGGCGCCCGGCGCCGAGGTGCCCGCCCGACCCCACACCGGCACGTTGCACTCGGTCATGCCGAACCCGGAGATCACGTCGGCCACGCCGAAGCGGGTGCGGAAGGCTGCCTCGTGCTCCGGCAGGTTCGGTGCCGCGAGGATGCCGCGCAGGCGATGCTCGCGATCGTGAACGCTGGCGGGCTGGTCCAGGATGAACGGCGCGATCGCGCCCAGCGTGTGGGTGATGGTCGCACCTTCGCGGCGGATGTCGGCGAGCCATGCGCTTGCGCTGAAGCGACGGCGCACGTAGGCCGGGATGCCTGCGACCAGCGTGGTGCCGAGCTGCATGAACAGCCCGTTGGCGTGGAACAGCGGCAGCACCACGTAATACTTGTCGTCGTCGCGCACGCCGAAGGCGCGCGCCGCGCCGATGCCGTAGAGCACGCAGTGCGCGTGGGTCATCAGCACGCCCTTGCTCGGCCCGCTCGTGCCCGACGTGTACATCACGCTGGCGATGTCTCCCGGAGCTGGGTCGGGGCCCGCGTGCGCGGCGAAACCGCCGAGGTCTGGCCAGCGCACCACGTCCACGCCCGGCAACGAGGGCAACGCGCCGGGTCCCGCGCCGACGACGATTACGCACGCAAGCCGATCGAGCGACGGCTGCAGCGCGGCCACATGGGGCAATAGCTCGGCGTCGACCACGAGGTGGCGAACGCCCGAGTCGGCGAGCTGGTGCTGCAGGAAGGCGCCGCGTAGCTCGGTATTGAAGAGCACCGAAGTGACGCCGAGGTTCGCGAGGCCGAACCACGCGCGCACGAATGTCGTGCCGTTGAAGGCGAAGATGCCCACGCGCTCACCGAGCCGCACGCCGACCTCGTGAAAGAAGCTGGCGGCGCGCAGCGACTCCTCGTGCGCCTGCGCGAAGCTCAGGCGGTCGCCGTCGCTGTCGCGCAGCCACTCGGCATCGCCGCGGCGCTCGGCGTGCTCCCGCAGCGCGGCCGTCAGCAGCCAGCGCCGGCTGTCGCCGACCCCGCCGTAGCGACGCGTGCGTCCAATGGGCGTCATGCCGGCGGCCTCAGCAGCCGTACAGCGTCACGACGCAGGCGCCGCCGAGGCCCAGGTTGTGCTGCAGACCGAGCCGCGCGTCCGGCACCTGCCGCGCGCCGGCCTGGCAGCGAAGCTGCTGGACGATCTCGGTGCACTGCGCCAGCCCGGTGGCCCCGAGCGGATGGCCCTTGCAGAGCAGGCCGCCGGACGGATTGGTGACGACGCGGCCGCCGTAGGTGTTGTCGCCGTCGTCGACGAAGCGCTCCGCGCCGCCCTCGGGGCACAGCTGCAGGGCCTCGTAGCTGATCACCTCGTTCTGCGCGAAGCAGTCGTGCAGTTCGACGAGGTCCAGGTCCTCGGGTCCGACGCCGGCCGCCTCGTACACCTGCCGGGCAGCGTCGCGTGCCATGCCGTAGCCGACGACGTAGCGCATGTCGCCGCGCTCGAAGGTGCTCGAAGGTTTCGGGCCGGTCGGTCGTCATGGCCTGCGCGAGGATGCGCACCGATCCGGCGGCGCCCAGGCGCGCGGCCACTCGCGGTGAGGCGAGCACGGCTGCAGCGGCGCCGCAGGTCGGCGGGCAGGCCATCAGCCGGGTCATCACACCCGGCCACAGCGCGGGCGCTGCGAGCACCTCCTCACTGGTCACGGGTCGCCGGAACAGCGCCAGCGGGTTCGCCGCAGCGTGACGCGAGGCTTTTGCGCGCACCTTCGCGAATGTGGTGAGCGGCGTGCCGAAGCGCTGCATGTGGTGCAGGCCCGCACCGCCGAAGTATTTCAGCGCGATCGGCAGGTCCACCGGTCCGACCAGCGCCTCGGTGGCC
>JALORV010000168.1 GCA_025458735.1 Burkholderiaceae bacterium
GAGCGAGTACGTGACGGACATCAGCAAATTCACCAGCAACGTGAACGAGGCCGCCGTGGCCGCGATCGTGAAGTACTGCGGCATCGCGCTGCGCAACGCAGACAGCGCCCTCGTCTCGGCCAGCGACAAGGACGAACTGGCGACGGTGCGCGACGGCTTCGCAGCCAAGAAGCTGGGTCTGGCGCCCGCTGCCGCCGACGCCGGCATCAAGGCCGTGGTGGAGAAGATGAAGGGCACGGCGAAGAAGAGCCGCGTCACCTTCTACTACCTGCTCGCCGAACAGACCGCAACGCTGGGCAAGCTGGCCTGAACAAGGCGGCCCGGATCGAGGTCCGGACGAGGGCTGCAGGGCGGGAACGCCGCCGGTATCGACTGGTGTGGCGGGTTCCGCCTCGCTACAAGGTCGCGGGGTCGAAATTGGCGCCGCAGATCACCAGCGCCACACGTTCGTGCGGCGCGGGCCGAACCACCCCCGAAAGCAGGGCCGCCAGCGGCAGCGCCGCCGCGGGTTCCACCGCCAGGCGCAGATCGCGCCACAGCCGCTGCTGGGCGGCGCTGATGGCTTCGTCGGCGACCAGGTGCGACGCAGCCACGAAGCGCTGGCAGATCGGCCAGGCGATGCGGCCGATGCGTCGTGCGCCCAGGGCGTCGGCGGCCAGGCCCGACACCGCCACGTCCACCGGTTCGCCCGCCGCGCGCGCCGCATGCAAGGTGGGCGAACCCTGCGGTTCCAGCGCCTCGACGCGCACACGGCCCGCGAACCAGGCCGCGATGCCGGCAACGAGGCCACCGCCGCCCACGCTGACCAGCACGCGGTCGGGCAGCCCCGCCTCCTGTTCGATCTCTGCCGCCAGCGTGCCGGCACCGGCCACCACCTCGGGCTGGTCGTAGGCGTGCATCAGCAGCGCGCCGGTCTGCTGCTGGCGCTGCAGGCAGGCGGCCAGTGCGTCGGCATAGGCGGCACCCTGCACGACCACCTGCGCCCCCAGGTCGGCCAGCGCCTGCCGCTTGGCGTGGCTGGCGAGTTCGGGCAGGAACACCTCGCAGGGCACGCCGAGTGTCCGCGCCGCCGTGGCCACCGCAATGCCGGCATTGCCGCCCGAGGCGATGACGACCCCGGCTGCCGGAATCGGCAGCGAACGCATGCGGTTGAACATGCCGCGCGCCTTGAAGCTGCCGCCCAGTTGCAGCTGTTCGAGCTTCAGCCACAGCTCGGCCACGTCCAGCCCCAGCGCCGCGCCGGGCAGGCGCCACAACGGCGTGCGGCGCACGTCCGCCGCGATGCGCCGCTGCGCGGCAGCGATGGTCTCGCGGTCGATGGCGGGCGGGATTTCGGGGCTGGAGTCCATGCGCCCATGCTAGTGCAGTGCGCTCGAAGCGTTGGACCGACGATCCTCTGCACGGTCCGCTTCATCGATGCTGGAATTCACACCGACGACCAGCAGGCGTTCGCGACTGACGGCAATTCGGCAACCTGCTTGCTGTGTCCCCGGACGATGTGAGGACGGCTGGCTCAGACAGACTCAGGGATTGCGGCGCGGCAAAATCGTCGCCACACTTCGCGTGTGCTGCCACGCTTCGACCCGCGGCCACCGCGCCCGGCGCTGCGCCGGCCCGATCAATCGCCAGGAGGAACCCCATGCAGCTGTTCCCGCGCCGCTGGGCTTGGGCCACCATGCTGGCACTGATCGCGATTCCGCTGGCGCAGGCGGCGTCGACGGCCAGGGTCGCGCTGAAGGAAGTGAACGCGGCTGCGCAGAAATGGCAGCCCGACGCCGTGCTCACTCACGTCTCGACGCTGAGTGCCAAGGCGGACGGTAAGGCGAACTCGTGGCTTTACAACTTCTACTCGGTGAAGGCCAGGAAGAGCGCGATCGTCACCGCGCGCGACATCAGGGTCGAGATCGAGCCGGACGTGCGAACGACCTCGGTCGATCCGATCGGGGAATTCATCGACAGCGACAAGGCGCTCGAGGCCGCGCGCAAGCACGGCCTGAAGGCGAACGACTCGATCGCGATGGGCCTGACGCTGATGGGCAAGGCCACCAGCCAGCCGCGCATGCTGTGGTCGATCAGCGTGATGGGCGAGAGCATCCTGTCGTGGTCGATCGACTCGAAGGATGGCTCGCTGCTCCACAAGGGCGAAGTGAAGCTGAAGTAGCCGCAACGGCGGTCGATGTCGCCGAAGTGATCGCCACGCCGTGGCGGGAGAGGCGTCCATGAATGATGCGGTTCCCCCGCAGCGGCCCCTTGGCCCTGCAACGGCCGCCGGCGAGACCGGCACTGGCATCGCCGACCCGCCGCTGCCGTTCACCGGCGGGCGCATCCCGGCGTCCGAGGACGAGCGAAAGCTCGTCGAGCGGCGCGTGATGACCCAGTTCTTCGTGGCGCCGGCGCTGTCGATGGCGGCGCTCGTCGCCGGTTTCCAGCTCGGCCGGCCACACTTGACCGCGCTCGGGGTGATCGGCCTGGGCCTCGGCGCCCTGTGGATCGGTGCCCTGGCCGTCGGCGAGCGGCGGCTGATGTTCATGCGCGGGGGCATGATGGTGCGCCGGGAATACCGCTACTTCGTCTACGAGGGCCTCGCCGCCGTCCCGTACGGGCTGGCCGTCCTGGTGTGCGGTGCCTGCCTGGTCGCGCCCGCCTTGCTGTTCCTGGGCGGCACGAGCCTCGAGCAGATGCGTGCCGCGGTCCTCGCGCGACCCAGCGTCGCCTTGATACCCCTGGGGACCGTGCTGCTGTTCCACGGGATGGGGTTTCTGATCGGGTTCGTCCACCGCGGCGGCTCGAAGTGGCAGCGCGCATTCGGGATGCTGATCGATGCGCCCGCGCGCTTGGGCGGGCTGATCCTGATCGCCTGGGCCGCGGCGTTGCTCGCGATCGGCGGGGTCGAGTGGCTCAGACCGGGGCTCTTCGACCAATGGTTCCGGTCGATCTTCGGCCATCCGTGGCCGTACCGCTGAGGCCGACGGCCGCACCCCCACCGAAACGGAGCCAGGGCCAGCCAGAGCTGTCCTGATGTACCTCGATGTCGGCCTGAACCTGAGGTTGCCACGGCAAGATCGCCGATGTCAGCATTAGCGCCAGTATTCCAACGGACCCACCGACTGCCGGGGGTCGCAACCCATAGCCATGCATCGCTGCTCAAACAAGTCCTCGTACCGCCGCGATTGACAGCCTTGATGCAGTCATCCGCGCGTGCAGGTGCGGACGCACCACCGCCGCGAGCAAGCTCGACCACGGAGTCAGGGCTCCGCGTTGTCGGAACGACATCGGAAGCAGCAGCATCGCTGTTGAACCTCGAAGCCGAATACGAAAGGCCTGGCTCAGCCAGGCTTTGATGCGTCACTGGCGTCGACGCCGACACCGGCGCGGCCGACTTGGAGCTTCGACCCCTCGTCCCGCCCCGTGGCATAGGCACCCGTGCCACGCCGGCGCGTGTGGTCTGCAACAGTCACTGCAGGCGAGCCATCGCCGCCGGGTCCTGCTGCACGTCGCGCACGACGATCGGCAGCTCCGGCCGCTCGCGCCCAAGCTGTCCCATGACGGTCTTGGCACGGCCGCAGGGCGGACAGCCCTCGGGTACGAACAGCTCGATGGGGCTGGCATCGGCTGCGCCGACGACAGCGAAGGTCGCGGGGCCGACGCCGAGCACGACGGCCAACTGCAGCAGGCAGCCCAGCACGTTCGCGCGCCGCGCGCCGAACGCAGTCGTCGATTGCAGGAACAACTTCGAAAGTCCGGTCGTTTGCGCGGCGAGTCCATGGACCCGGCGCCAGGCAGGCTTGCGTTGGCGCAGACTGTCGATCAGCCGGATGCTCGTCAAGCGCGTGGATCTTGACCGCGCGCAACCCGGCCGGCGGCCCGGGCGCCATGCCGCGGCGCTTCGGCCGTTCAGACCACCGCCAGCGCCTGCTCCAGGTCGGCCAGCAGGTCGTCGATGTGCTCGATGCCCACCGACAGCCGGACCATGTCCACGCTGACCCCGGCAACAGCTGCAGCGCATCCTGGAAGCGCGCGCCGCCATCGCGCCCGCCCTGCACCCCGAAGCTGACGATGCCGCTGGCGCGCCCGCCCATGGTCTTCTTCACCAGCGCATGGTCGGGGTGGTCGCTCAGGCCGGCGTAGTTGACCCAGCCCACCTTCGAATGCCGCTTCAGGTAGCCGGCGATCTTCAGCGTGTTGTCGCAGATGCGGTCCATGCGCAGCGCCAGCGTCTCGATGCCCTGAAGGATCAGGAAGGCGTTCATCGGCGACAGCGCCGCGCCCATGTTGCGCAGCGGCACGACGCGCGCGCGGCCGATGTAGGCGGCCGGGCCCAGCGCCTCGGTGTAGACCACGCCGTGATAGCTGACGTCGGGCTCGTTCAGCCGCTTGAAGCGCGCCCTGTGCTGCGCCCACGGGAACTTGCCCGAATCGACGATCGCGCCGCCGATGCTGTTGCCGTGGCCGCCGCAATACTTGGTGAGCGAGTGCACCACGATGTCGGCTCCCAGCTCGAAGGGCCGGCACAGCGCCGGGCTGGGCACGGTGTTGTCGACGATCAGCGGGATGCCGTGGCGGTGCGCGATCGCCGCCAGCGCGGCGATGTCGGTGATATTGCCCAGCGGGTTGCCGATCGATTCGCAGTAGATGGCCTTGGTGCGCGCGTCGATCAGCGGCTCGAAGGCATTGGGCTGGCGGTAGTCGGCGAAACGCACCTCGATGCCCA
>JALORV010000006.1 GCA_025458735.1 Burkholderiaceae bacterium
CCGCAGGCGCTCGAGCAGTGGCGCGGGCAATGGCTGGTCGTCAATTTCTGGGCCACCTGGTGCGCGCCCTGCGTCGAAGAGATGCCGATGCTGCAGAAAGTTGCCCTGGAGTATCGCGGCAAGGGCGTGACGGTGATCGGACTCGGCATCGACACGGCGGCTGCCATCCAGCGGTTCCAGAAGGAGCTCCAGCTCGAGCTGCCGCTGCTGGTCGCCGGCGCCACCGGCAGCGAGCTGGCGCGCCAGCTCGGCAATCCGAGCGGCGCGCTGCCGTACACTGTGCTGGTCAGCCCTGCGGGGACCCTGCTGCGCTCCTGGCTCGACGGCCGCGTCTGAGCCGGCCTCCCGGCTGGACTTCCGCGCCAACTCCGTTCAGACTTCACGTCTTCAAACAATTTTCGACGGCTTCTGTAACCAAGTCCGTCGAACTGTCAATAAAACCGATCGGGAGGGATGTGTCACACCGCATTCTCGTCCTCAACGGCCCCAACCTGACCGGCCGTTTACGGCAAGCGCACGCTTGTCGACATCGAGCAGGAGCTCAAGGAAGTTGCCGGCAGATACAAGGCTGATGTCGTCTTTTTCCAGAGCAATCATGAAGGCGCGCTTATCGAGCGCCTGCACTCGGCGCGGACCGACGGCACCAGCTTCGTCGTTGTGAATGCCGGCGCCTATACGCATACGAGCATCGCGCTGCGCGACGCGTTCGCGGCCGTCGCCCTGCCCTTCGTCGAAGTCCACCTCTCGAACCTTCATCGACGCGAAGAATTCCGGCATCGGTCGCTGCTGGCCGACCTGGCCATCGGATCGATCGTCGGGCTGGGCGCGGCCGGTTATCGGTACGCCCTCGAGTACGCCCTCACCGAACGCACCAGTTGAGCGGCTGCGGCCGCTGCGGACACCATGGACCTGCGCAAGCTCAAGACCCTGATCGACCTGGTCGCCGAGTCCGGCATCGCCGAACTCGAAGTCACCGAGGGCGAAGACAAGGTTCGCATCGTCAAGACGGCCGGCATCGCCACGACCGCGCCAGCACCGGCCCCGGTGGCGGCCATGCCGCCCCAGGTTGCTGCCGCGACCGTCGCGGGTGCCACGCCCGCGACGCCGGAACCTGAAGTCGCCGATGGTGGGCACGTTTTACCGATCGCCGAGTCCGGGGGCGCCGGCATTCATCGAGCCCGGCGCCGTCGTCAAGCCGGGCGACACGCTGTGCATCATCGAAGCGATGAAACTGCTCAACGAGATCGAGGCCGAGGTCGGCGGCACCGTGAAGAAAATCCTCGTCGACAACGGCCAGCCGGTCGAATACGGCCAGCCGCTGTTCCTGATCGAATAGGTCCGCCGTGACGACGGAAGATCGCCGACACGGGCGCGCCGCCGCGCGCCTCCCGAGTTTCGCGCGCACCGGCCGGCGCCGGCACTGAATCCCATGTTCAAGAAGATCCTGATCGCCAATCGTGGAGAGATCGCGCTGCGGATCCAGCGCGCCTGCCGCGAGATGGGCATCAAGACCGTCGTGGTCCATTCGGAAGCAGACACGGACGCCAAGTACGTCAAGCTCGCCGACGAGTCGGTCTGCATCGGACCGCCGCCATCGCGCGAGAGCTATCTCAACATTCCGGCGATCATCAGCGCAGCGGAAGTCACCGATGCGGAGGCGATCCATCCGGGCTATGGCTTCCTGTCGGAAAACGCCGACTTCGCCGAGCGCGTCGAGAAAAGCGGGTTCGTTTTCATCGGACCACGACCCGAGTCGATCCGGCTGATGGGCGACAAGGTGTCGGCCAAGCAGGCCATGACGGCTGCCGGGGTGCCGACGGT
The DNA here is from genome assembly GCA_025458735.1 of Burkholderiaceae bacterium. The sequence continues at coordinate 1,822 of JALORV010000006.1, forward strand.
TCCGGGCTCTCAGGGTGCGCTCGCGGAAGAGCCGCGCGAGATCGTCCGGGCCGCGCGCGCGGTCGGTTATCCCGTGATCATCAAGGCGGCCGGCGGTGGCGGCGGCCGCGGCATGCGCGTCGTGCACACCGAGGCCGCGCTGATCAACGCGGTCACGATGACCCGCCAGGAGGCCCAGTCGGCGTTCGGCAATCCCGCCGTCTACATGGAAAAGTACCTCGAAACGCCGCGGCACATCGAGATCCAGGTGCTGGCCGACCAGCATCGCAACGCTGTTTGGCTCGGCGAGCGCGACTGCTCGATGCAACGCCGCCACCAGAAGATCATCGAGGAGGCACCCGCCCCCGGCATCGCGCGGCGCCTGATCGACAAGATCGGCGATCGCTGTGTCGAGGCCTGCCGCAAGATCAACTATCGCGGCGCCGGCACCTTCGAGTTCCTCTACCAGGACAACGAGTTCTATTTCATCGAAATGAACACGCGCGTGCAGGTCGAGCACCCGGTCACCGAGATGGTCACCGGCATCGACATCGTGCAGGAGCAGATCCGGGTGGCGGCCGGCGAGAAGCTGCGCCTGCGCCAGCGGGACATCGTGCAGAAGGGCCACGCGATCGAGTGCCGCATCAACGCCGAGGATCCGTTCCGCTTCACGCCGTCGCCGGGCCGCATCACCGGCTGGCATCCGCCAGGAGGTCCCGGCGTGCGGGTCGACTCGCACGCCTACGCCGGCTACTTCGTGCCGCCGAACTACGACTCGATGATCGGCAAGGTGATCTGCTACGGCGACACGCGCGACCAGGCACTGGCGCGCATGCGGATCGCGCTCTCGGAAATGGTGGTCGAGGGCATCCTGACCAACATTCCGCTGCACCGCGAACTGCTGATGGACGAGAAGTTCGTGCTGGGAGGCACCAGCATCCACTACCTCGAGAAGCGGATCGCGGCGCGCCACGGCGCCTGATCGGCGTGCTGCACGAACTGACGCTGCTCGCTGACGAGCACGACGCGGAGCCGCTGGCAGATGCACTGCTGGCAGCCGGCGCACTGTCGGTGGCGGTCGAGGATGCCGATGCGGACACCGCTGTCGAGTCGGCGCTGTACGGCGAGCCGGGACTGCACCCGCAGCGGCAGGCCTGGCAGCGCAGCCGCCTGCGCATCCTGTTCGATGGCCAGGAGCCGGATGCCGGGCCGCTCATCGAGCGGGCGGCGGCGGCCGCTGGCCTGAAGCAGCCCGGACGCATCGAGTCCTGCGCCATCGTCAACGAAACCGACTGGGTACGCGCCACGCAGTCGCAGTTTCCGCCAACTCGCATCAGTGACCGGCTGTGGATCGTGCCCTCGTGGCACAAGGCCCCTCCCGGTGACGTCGTCGCCGTGCGGCTCGATCCCGGCGTGGCATTCGGCACGGGCACACATCCCACCACCCAGCTTTGCCTGGCCTGGCTCGATGCCCATCTGCAGGCGGGACACAGTGTGCTCGACTACGGCTGCGGCTCCGGAATCCTCGCGATCGCCGCCGGCCTGCTCGGAGCAAAGCCAATCGTCGGCGTCGATGTCGATGCGCAGGCACTGGCCGCGGCGCGCGACAACTCGGCGAGCAACGGCGTCGACGCACGCTACACTGAACCCGCCGGACTCGCTGCCGGCCCGTTCGATATCGTGCTCGCCAACATCCTGTCGAATCCGCTGAAGCTGCTCGCCCCGGCGCTGCTTGCCCGCGTCGGCAAGGGCGGGGCATTGGTCCTGTCGGGCGTACTCGAGCGACAGGCCGAAGAGGTGATCGCGGCCTATCGGCAGGCCGACGCCGATGTTCCGATGCGCGTCTGGCAGGTCGTCGACGGTTGGGCCTGTCTCGCAGGACGGCGCGTGGCATGAACGCGCACGGCCGGTCCGCAGCGCCCATCACGCAACGCCGGGCCACCTGATCGATGGCACTCGCCACCAAGTGCCCCCAATGCGGCGCGATGTTCCGCGTCGTGGCCGACCAGCTGAAGCTGCGTGGCGGCCTGGTCCGTTGTGGCCAGTGCCGTACCGTATTCGACGCCATCGGCAGCCTCGCCTATGTGGAGGACGCCACCCTTTCGGCGGCGCAGCCGGACGACACGGCCGCGCCGAAACCCGCAGAATCTCCTGCGTACTCCGCCGGTCCACCCCCGCCTCCGACACCACCGCCTTCACCCGCACCGGCGCCATCGCGCAACGAGGCGGAGCGCTCACGCAGCGGCACGGACCGCAAAGCCTCCGTGATCGAGCGCAACCGCGATGCGGCCGATCGCAAGCGCAGGGCGCTCGGCCCGTCGACCACGTTGCGGATTGCACCCGGCGCAGCCCCGGTGGCCACGGTGTCGCAGGAGTTGCCGCCTGCACCGGCCGAGCGGCCGGGGCGACGCACGGTTCAGGCCACACCGGCCGAGGAACCGACACTCGCCGAAAGCGGCGTGCCGACCTTGCTGGCTCCGGGGCCGCTGACCGACGCGACGGCGGCAGATGCAGCAAGCCTCGACGGCATCGAAGTCATCGAAGTGGCCGCGCCGCCGGAGTCGCCTGCCATCGCTGCGGCCGCGCCGGCCGAGGAACCCGCCTTCGTTCGCGCCACCCGTGAGAAGCCGCAGCGCAGCTTCTCCATCGTCTTCGGCGGGGGCTCGGTCGTGCTGCTGTTGCTGGCGGCGATCCAGCTCGCCATCGTCTTTCGTGCCGAAGTGCTGACGCGGTGGCCCGGCAGCCGACCGGCCCTGGTCCAGCTGTGCAGTGTCTTCGCGTGCTCCCTGGGATGGCCGACGCGACCTGACCAGCTCGCGGTGATCGGCAGCGAACTGCAGCAGATCCCCGGCACCGACGTGCTCGAGCTGACGGCCGTGATCCGGAACCGTGCGCCATTCACGCAGGCGTTGCCGGCGCTCGAAGTCACGCTCAGCGACACCCAGAACCGGCCCGTCGCGCGCAAGGTCTTCGGGCCTGCCGACTATCTGGCGGCCGCCGGGGAGCCGCGTACCCGTCTCGACGAAGGACTGGGTGCCGGTGCCGACATGACGATCAGGCTGCACTTCGAGGCGCGCGGACTGCAGCCGGCCGGCTTTCTCGTCTACCCCTTCTATATATAAGTGGCTGCGCGGGACGCGTGTCCGGTGTTCCGGCCTCGCCCCGCCTGCTGCACAGACTCCACCCCGAGGCCATTCCCATGCGCACGCTGATCTGCGGTTCCATCGCCTACGACACGGTGATGGTGTTCCAGGGCCGCTTTGCCGATCACATCCTGCCCGACCAGGTCCACATCCTCAACGTCTCGTTCCTCGTGCCCGAGATGAAGCGCGAGTTCGGCGGCTGCGCCGGCAACATCGCTTACAGCCTGAAGTGCCTCGGCGGCGAGCCGCTGCCGATGGCGACCGTGGGCGAAGATGCCGGCCCGTACCTGGAGCGACTCGACGCACTGGCGATCGACCGCCGGCATGTGACGCAGCTGGCCGGAACCTATACCGCGCAGGCTTTCATCACCACCGACCTCAACGACAACCAGCTCACCGCATTCCACCCGGGAGCGATGGGCCAGTCCCATTTGAATGCCGTGCCGGCGGGAGCCGATGTCAGCCTCGGCATCATTGCGCCGGACGGCCGCGAAGGCATGCAGCAGCACGCGCAGCAGTTCGCGGAACAGGGCATCCCCTTCATCTTCGATCTTGGCCAGGCGATGCCGCTGTTCAACGGCGAGGAACTGCTCTGGTTCATCGCCCGTGCCAGCTACGTGACGCTGAACGACTACGAGGCACGCGTCGTGGTGGAGCGCACGAAGCTGTCGCTGCCCGAACTGGCTGCCCGCGTGAAGGCACTGGTGGTGACGCGCGGTGCCGAAGGCTCCGACATCTACGTCGGCGGCGACACCTTGCATGTACCCGTCGCACCGGTGGCCCGTGTCGTCGACCCGATCGGCTGCGGCGACGCCTACCGCGGCGGGCTGCTTTACGGCATCGCGAATGAACTCGACTGGGAAACCAGCGGCCGGCTTGCGGCCGTCATGGGGGCCATCAAGATCGAGTCCGGCGGCGCCCAGAACTACGTCGCTGACCGAGCGGCCATCGCACAGCGCTTTTTCGAGGCATTTGGTTACCGGCCGTGGTAGCGGACGGCACTGCCGGCATGCGCCTGCCTCAGAAACTCAGGCGGCCGACCACCATTTGCAGCAGGTAGACCGCGATCAGCAGCACCATGGGCGACAGGTCGATACCGCCGATGGTCGGCAGGATGCGGCGGATCGGTTCGAGCAGCGGCCGCAGCAGCACTGAAAGCGCCGGCGCCACCGGCGCCAGTGGATTGACCCAGCTGATCAGCACGTAGATGAGTGTCACCCAGACGATCAGTGTCAGCGCCCAATAAAGGAACTGGCGCAGACCGTCCGCAAGCAGCGCATCGATGGCCAGCGGGAAGCCGGACACCAGCAGTTTGGCCGCAATCACGAGCAGGGTGACCAGCAGTGCAGCCAGCACGGCGGCCCACTCGATGCGACCGCGCGACGGGATGATCCGGGCGAGCGGCTTTACCAGCCAGTCGGTCAGGACTCTCGCAAAGTGCGCCAGCGGATTGCGCGAAGGCATTCCGGTCGCGCCAATCCAGGTGCGCAGCAGCAGCAGGCCGACCAGCAATGATCCGAGGATATCGAGCAGCGCCCGCGCAAGATCGACCAGGAGCATTGAGTTGCCATCAGTTGCGACCGCCGGATTGTAGCGGCGTGCAGTTTGGCATCACGGGAAGAACGACATCGCGTGACGCCGAAAAAAACGGGCGCTGAGTGCGCCCGCGAGCAGTGCTCTTGAAGCTTCTGGGTCTAGGGACGGCTGCCCGTCGGGAACGGCCAGGCCGCTGCCGGATTCAGTGCCGTCTTGGCGCCGGGTGCTGCAGCCGTCGACGGTGCTGCCGGCGCCGGCGCTGGGGCCGGAGCAGGCTTGGCCGCCACCTTTGCGACTGCCGCCTTCACCGCCTTGGGCGCGGGTGCAGCCTTCACTTTGGCAACGACCTTTTTCACCTTCGCCTTGGTGACAGCCTTCTTGGCTTTGGCGACGGCCTTTTTCGCCTTCTTTGCGGTCTTTTTGACTGCCCGCTTGGCCGTGGCCTTTTTCACGGTCTTTTTGACCGCGCGCTTTGCCTTGACTTTCTTGACTGTCTTTTTTGCCTTTGCCTTGGTGGCGGCCTTTTTTACGGCACGCTTGGCCTTGGCCCGCTTCACCGCCTTTTTCGCCTTGACGGCGGTCTTCTTGGCGGTGCGCTTCTTGGCAGCTTTCTTGGTTGCCATTTCAGCCTCCTGGAAGAATGAGCATGAAGTTGTCAGCAGCGCATTGCCGCCCGGGCGCAGGCGCTTTGATCGCTCGAACCCGGGCCGCAATGCCACACCGGCTGCCCAAGGGCAGCCGGTGGTTGCTACTTAACTTCCGCGAGTTACTTCTTTGCCTTCTTCGCAGTCTTCTTGGCGGCCTTCTTGGCAGTCTTTTTCGCCGTCTTTTTCTTGGCGGTCTTCTTAACAGCCTTCTTCGCCGTCTTCTTGGCGGGCTTCTTCGCGGTCTTCTTGGCAGCTTTCTTCGTGGCCATGATGAGGATCTCCTTCGAGAGTCAACGTTGGGGTTTCATTGAAGGAAACCCGCTGTGCGGCACGGGCCGCCAGTCGGGCTATTCATCGGCGCACGCAGATGCTCTGTCGCCGCGGCACCCCCAGAAATGCGTTTGATCCGCATATCCGAGCTGAGCGCGGAACGGGCAGCGCACTGACCGCTGACGCTGATGAATTCGGCACGGCGCGCAGCCGCAGCAAAGGGCGCGCGCAACAAAAACGCCGGAGCGTGTCCGGCGTTGTGGAGTCTGGCTGACTGAAACTCGACGGCGGCCAACGACGGTTTTTCGCAGGGAAAGAGTCCCCGTGACACCGGTGTCGTGGTCTGCTTTGGAGCGCTGTCCTCTGCGTTTACTCGTCGACTGTGACTGTCTGTCGTCAATTCAGTGTTTGATCGACGTTCACATGAATCAGGAATGCAAGCATCGATCGAGCTACCAATTAACGATTCGCTTTTTACTCGCAATCGAAATCGATCGCAAGAATTTTCTGCATCGAAGAACGAATTGTGTGTGATTTGACCCACTTCTTTTTCGTTCGCGTGTCGCATCAGTAGCGCGCTTCGCTCACTTCAACTCAGTCCCACGACAGCGCGCCACCCGACTGATACTCGATCACGCGCGTCTCGAAGAAGTTGCGCTCCTTTTTCAGATCGATCATCTCGCTCATCCACGGGAACGGGTTCTCCTCGTTCGGGAACAGCGCCTCGATGCCGATCTGCTGGGCACGACGGTTGGCGATGTAGCGCAGGTACCCCTTGAACATCGGCGCGTTCAGTCCGAGCACGCCGCGCGGCATCGTGTCCTCGGCATAGGCGTACTCGAGGTCCACCGCCTTCTTGAAGAGACCGCGGACTTCCTCCCGGAACTGCGGCGTCCACAGGTGCGGGTTCTCGAGCTTGATCTGGTTGATCAGGTCGATGCCGAAGTTGCAGTGCATCGACTCGTCACGCAGGATGTACTGGTACTGCTCGGCGGCGCCGGTCATTTTGTTCTGCCGGCCCAGCGCCAGGATCTGCGTGAAGCCCACGTAGAAGAACAGCCCCTCCATCAGGCAGGCGAACACGATCAGGCTGCGCAGCAACGCCTGGTCGCTTTCGACGGACCCGGTCTTGAAGTGGGGGTCCGTCAGCGTGTCGATGAACGGGATCAGGAACTCGTCCTTGGCGCGGATCGACTCGACCTCGTGGTAGGCGTTGAAGATCTCGCCCTCGTCCAGACCCAGAGATTCGACGATGTACTGGTAGGCGTGGGTGTGGATCGCCTCTTCGAAGGCCTGGCGCAGCAGGAACTGGCGGCACTCGGGAGCCGTGATGTGGCGATAGGTGCCCAGCACGATGTTGTTGGCGGCGAGAGAATCGGCCGTCACGAAGAAGCCGAGATTGCGCTTGACCAGCCGGCGCTCGTCCTCGGTCAGCCCGTTCGGATCCTTCCACAGGCCGATGTCGCGCGACATGTTCACTTCCTGCGGCATCCAGTGATTGGCGCAGGTGGCGAGGTACTTCTCCCAGGCCCACTTGTACTTGAACGGCACCAGCTGATTGACATCGGTCGCGCCGTTGATGATCCGCTTGTCCGCGACGTTGACCCGCCGCAGGTCCGGCGCCACGGCGGGCGATTCCGCCAGCGGGACGCCGAGCCCCGGCACTGCCGGCCGGGCCGTCGGCGTTGCCGCCGGAAGTGCCGTGTTGTCGTCCCACGCCAGCATGCTCTTGCTCTCCTGAAGGTTCCGTACGTTGCGTTCCGCCCGCCAGCCGCCGGGCGGCAGGTTCTTTACTGGCAGGCTTCGCAGTCGGCGAAGCCGGGATCGCCGGGCTTGAGCATGCAGACCTTGCCTTCGGCCTCCGGCATCGCCGCCGCCATCGACATTCCCCCGTCGGCGGCCACGGCGTTGAGCTGCCCGGTACGCGTCGACGTCGACTTCTCCGCGTGCGTGGCGCCGATCGTGCGGAGGTAATAGGTGGTCTTCAGTCCGCGCAGCCAGGCCAGCCGGTAGGTCTCGTCGAGCTTCTTGCCCGATGCGCCCGCCATGTAGATGTTGAGGGACTGGGCCTGATCGATCCACTTCTGCCTGCGCGCGGCGCACTCGATCAGCCACGCCGGCTCGACCTCGAATGCGGTGGCGTACAGGCTCCGGATCTCCGCGGGCACGCGGTCGATCTTTGCCAGCGAGCCATCGAAGTACTTGAGGTCGGACACCATCACCTCATCCCACAGGCCCAGCCGCTTCAGGTCGCGGACCAGATGCTCGTTGACGACCGTGAACTCGCCCGAGAGATTCGACTTGACGAACAGGTTCTGGAAGGTCGGTTCGATGCAGGCATCGACGCCGATGATGTTCGAGATCGTCGCGGTCGGCGCGATCGCCACGCAATTTGAGTTGCGCATGCCGTGCTGCCGGATGCGGCCGCGCAGGCCGTCCCAGTCGAGCGTCGAACTCAGGTCGACCTGCACCAGCGGTGTGGCCTCGCCTGCCTGCGACTTCAGGGTCCCGCGCTGTTCCGCCAGCAGCCTGAGGGTGTCCTGCGGCAGGATGCCGCGGTCCCACAGCGATCCGGCGAACGACGAGTAGCGTCCGCGCTCCTCGGCCAGTTCGGTCGAGGCGTAGTACGCGTAGTAGCAGACCGCTTCCATGCTGCGGTCGGCGAATTCGACCGCGCCTTCGGAGGCGTAGGGCGTACGCATCATGTGCAGGCAGTCCTGGAAGCCCATGATGCCCAGGCCCACCGGACGGTGCCGCACGTTCGAGTTGCGCGCCTTCGGCACCGCGTAGTAGTTGATGTCGATGACGTTGTCGAGCATCCGCATGGCGGTGCGGATCGTCTGCTTGAGCCGGACATGGTCGAGTTCGAAGCCACCGCTGCCGTCGGCTTTCATGTGCGCCGGCAGGTTGACCGAGCCGAGGTTGCAGACCGCGATCTCCGAACCCGAGGTATTGAGCGTGATCTCGGTGCAGAGGTTGGAGCTGTGGATGGTGCCGATGTGCTGCTGTGGGCTGCGCAGGTTGCAGGCGTCCTTGAACGTGATCCACGGATGCCCCGTCTCGAAGAGCATCGACAGCATCTTGCGCCACAGGGTCAGCGCCGGCACCTTCTTGTAGAGCTTCAGCTCCCCGCGCGCCGCCTTCTCCTCGTAGCGGACATAGGCCTCCTCGAAGGCCTGGCCGGTCTTGTCATGCAGGTCCGGGCAGTCGGCGGGCGAGAACAGGGTCCAGTCGCCGGCCTCCATGACCCGCTTCATGAACAGGTCCGGAATCCAGTTCGCGGTGTTCATGTCGTGCGTGCGGCGGCGATCGTCGCCGGTGTTCTTGCGCAGCTCCAGGAACTCTTCGATGTCGAGGTGCCAGGTCTCCAGGTAGCAGCACACCGCGCCCTTGCGCTTGCCGCCCTGGTTGACCGCCACGGCGGTGTCGTTGACGACCTTCAGGAACGGCACCACGCCCTGGCTCTTGCCGTTGGTGCCCTTGATGTGGGAACCGAGCGCGCGCACCGGAGTCCAGTCGTTGCCGAGTCCGCCGGCGTACTTGGCGAGCAGCGCGTTCTCCTTGATCGCCTCGTAGATGCCGTCGAGGTCATCGGAGACCGTCGACAGGTAGCACGACGACAGCTGCGAGTGCCGCGTCCCCGAGTTGAACAGGGTCGGTGTCGAACTCATGAAGTCGAAGGTGGAAAGCACCTCGTAGAACTCGATGGCGCGCGCTTCGCGGTCGATTTCGTTGAGCGCCAGGCCCATGGCAACGCGCATGAAGAAGGCCTGCGGCAGCTCGAAGCGGCGCCCGTCGTGATGCAGGAAGTAGCGGTCGTACAGCGTCTGCAGGCCGAGATAGTTGAACTGCAGGTCGCGCTCCGGGCGCAGGGCCTTCGCCAGCTTCCGCAGGTCGTACAGGGCGAGCTTGTCGTCGAGCAGTTCGACCTCGATGCCGTACCGGATGAAGCCCGGGAAGTAGTCGGCGTAGCGCTCGACCATCGCCTCCTGCGTGACTTCCTCGCCGAGGGCCTCGCGCCGCATCGTGTGCAGCAGCAGGCGCGCGGTGACATAGGAATAGGCCGGATCGTTCTCGATCAGCGAGCGTGCTGCCAGAATGGCCGACTTGTAGACCTCGTCGAGCGGCACGCCGTCGTACAGGTTCCTGACGGTCTCGCCGAGGATGGCCTCGGCCGTGACGAACTCCGTGAGTCCGGCGCAGGCCGAGTGCACCAGCGCCTCGATGCGCGGCATGTCGAGCGGCACCTTGCGGCCGTCCTCGATCATCGTCAGCTGCGGCGCAGCCGTGGCGGCGGCGGACTGACGCGTGGCGGCACGCTCCTGCGAGCGCCGCTCCCGGTACAGCACGTAGGAGCGCGCCACGTCGTGCGCGCCGTCGCGCATCAGCGAGAGCTCGACCTGGTCCTGCACGTCCTCGATGTGGAACGTGCCCCCCGCCGGCTGCCGGCGCAGCAGCGCCGTCACGACGCTGGACGTGAGCTTCTCGACCTGCTCGCGAATCGCTGCCGACGCCGCGCCCTGGCCGCCCCGCACCGCGATGAAGGCCTTGGTCATCGCCACGGCGATCTTCGACGGCTCGAACGCGACGACCGCGCCGTTGCGGCGGATGACCTTGTAGTCACCCAGTGAAGTGGCCTGCACGCCGGTGACGCTGCCACCGCTTTCGACCGTCGACAGGTGAACTGCCGCCCCGACCGCGGCCGGGATGGCGGACTGCTGAAACTGCATACGACCTCCGATTGCTCCTTGCGCCGACCGGTGGCGGGTCGTGGCCGGCGCCTGCTGCGCGCCGCAACCACAAACTGTGCCGCCCCGATCGACTTCTCTGCTCACCCGCCCGCGCAGCCGGCCATCCGCCGACACACGCAGGGACCCGCCTTCCGCCGCCAGGCGCGATCCGCGCCCTCCCGAGGATTGCCGCTCATCGTCGGCCTGCACCACAATATGTTGTGGTCAATCGGTGGGAAGGCACTAGTTTTTGTGTGCGCGCATCATAGGAGAACTTCTTTCAGAGTTCAACCGGAGTCGATGTCGCGGCGCACCGAACCCCGTCGCGGGTCCGGTCGGCCGTCGCCGCCGGGCGTGCCGGACGGCCGCGACCGGAAGGCTGTCAGGGTTGCAGCAGCGCGGGCGGAACTTCGAGACGGTCCCAGTCGAAAAACGGTCCGGGATCCGTCTTGCGGCCGGGCGCGATCCGTGCATGGCCGACGATGGCCTCGATCGGATAGGCGGCACGCAGGGCCGACAGCAGCGCGTTTAGGCGCGCGTACTGCGCTGCCGTGTAGGGTTCGAAGTCAGTGCCCTCGAGCTCGATGCCGACCGAGTAGTCGTTGCAGTTGGCGCGGCCACGGAACGACGACACCCCGGCATGCCAGGCGCGCTCGAGGCATGAGACGAATTGCGTGCAGCGGCCGTCGCGCTCGACCAGGAAGTGCGAGGAGACACGCACGCCGGCCACCCGCTCGAGAAAGGCGTTGCCTCCGGCAACGAGGCGGCCGCAGAACAGGCCTTCTATATGGTCTTCGCCGTAGCGACCGGGCGGCAGGCTGATGTTGTGGATGACGACCAGCGTGACCGGCGACTCCGCTGGCCGGGCATCCGCGTTGGGGGATTCCACCCGCCGCAACCCTTGC
>JALORV010000169.1 GCA_025458735.1 Burkholderiaceae bacterium
CGTTCGGCACGCTGATACGGGTCGCCGAAGGCGCGCTCCTGGGCCGCACGGGCGCGCGGCCCGGTGCGCGTGCCCGTCGGCGGTCCGCGCCGATCCTTGCTGGTCCGATCCTTCATGCCTGCCTCCGCGGGGTGAATGCTCTCATCGTGCCGGCGCCGCTTGCGGGCGACACCAACAAAGAAGGCCGCACAGGGCGGCCTTGTCTGCAGCAGAACCGCCTCAGGCGGCCTTCTTTTCGTCGCGCAGTTCGCGCCGCAGGATCTTGCCGACGTTGGTCTTCGGCAGATCGCTGCGGAACTCGATGTACTTCGGCTTCTTGTAGCCGGTCAGCTGCTCCTTGCAGTACTCCATGATTTCCTTCTCGGTCAGCGCCGGGTCCTTCTTGACCACGAACAGCTTCACCGCCTCGCCCGAGTTGTCGTCGGGCACGCCGACCGCGGCGCACTCGAGCACGCCCGGATGCGCTGCCACCACGCCCTCGACCTCGTTCGGATACACGTTGAAGCCCGACACCAGGATCATGTCCTTCTTGCGGTCGACGATCCGGGTGTAGCCCTCGGCGTCCATGATGCCGATGTCGCCGGTCTTGAAGAAACCGTCGGCCGTCATGACCTTGGCGGTCTCGTCCGGTCGCTTCCAGTAACCCGCCATCACCTGCGGGCCGCGGATCGCGATCTCGCCGACCGAACCCACCGGCAGCGCCTTGCCGGCATCGTCCAGGATCGCGATCTCGGTGGACGGCATCGGCAGACCGATCGATCCGGTGTAACGGTCGGTGTCGGTCGGGTTGCAGGTCGCGCCGGGAGACGTCTCGGACAGTCCGTAGGCCTCGCAGATCGGGCACCCGGTGAGCTTCAGCCACTTCTCCGCGACGGCCTGCTGCACGGCCATGCCGCCGCCGAGCGACACCAGCAGGCTGCGGAAGTCGAGCTTGCGGAAGTCCTCGTTGTTGAGCAGTCCGTTGTAGAGCGTGTTGACGGCGGGGAACACGTGGAACCGGTGCTTGGCCAGTTCCTTGACGAAGCCCGGGATGTCGCGCGGATTCGGAATCAGCACGCAGTGGCCGCCGATGCGCGCCGACAGCATCGCGCAGGCCGTCAGCGCGAAGATGTGATACAGCGGCAGCGCGGTGATGACGGTGAGCTGCTCGCCGGCCTTGAGCTTCTTCAGCGCCGGCTGGTACCACGCCTCCGACTGCAGCACGTTGGCGACGATGTTCCGGTGCAGCAGCTGCGCGCCCTTGCTGACGCCGGTGGTGCCGCCGGTGTACTGCAGGAAGGCCGTGTCGTCGAGCTTGACGTCGACCGGCTTGAGCGTCATGCGCAGGCCGTCGGCCAGCGCCTCGTTCCAGTGGATCGCGTTGGGCAGCGTGTACTCCGGCACCATCTTCTTGACGTTGCGCACGACGAAGTTGACCAGCAGGCCCTTGGCGAAGCCGAGCATGTCGCCCATCGCGCACACGACCACGGTCTTGGTCGGCACCTTGTCGAGCACCTGCTGCAGCGTGGTGGCGAAGTTCTCGAGGATGAAAATGGCCTCGGCGCCGGAGTCCTTCAGCTGGTGCTCGAGTTCACGCGGCGTGTAGAGCGGATTGACGTTGACCACCGCGCAGCCGGCCCGCAGCACGCCGGCCAGCACCACCGGGTACTGCAGCACGTTGGGCATCATGATTGCGACGCGCTTGCCCTTGGTGAAGCCGCGCGCCTGCAGCCAGGCCCCGATCGCGGCCGACTGCGTGTCGAGGTCGCCGAACGTCAGGGTCTTGCCCATGCAGCTGTAGGCGGGCAGCCCGCTGTACTTGCGGAACGCCTCTTCCAGCAGCTGCACCAGCGACTTGTACTGGTGGAAATCGATGTCGGCGGGCACGCCCTCGGGATAGTTCTTCAGCCAGTACCGGTCCATCCGCTCTCTCCTTGGTGCGCCGCTCGTACGCGGCGCTGTCTCTTGTCGTGATTGCCTGATGCTGCCGCAGCGCCGGCCGCCAGGACTGCGCTGCGGGTCTGCCGCCACGGCATGGCTGCGGCAGCCTCAGGCGTCGTCGATCATAGCCGCAAGCACTGCGTCGTCGCGCCGCTCAGCGCGCCGCCTGCAGCTGGTTCAGAGCGGCATCGCGCTCGGACTTCGGCAGCGCGGCCACTCGCCGCACCTCGGCGTAGAAGGCCGGAAAGTCACCACCGGATTGCGCGAGCAGCGCATCGAAGGCCGGCACCAGGTCGTTGTAGGCGCCGATCGCGCCCAGATGCGCGTTGTTGAGATCCTGCGCGAAGTAGCGGTCATAGCCCGAGTAGCCGCCCCAGCTGGCCCTGAGCGCGACGTAGTCGCGCTGCAGATCGGCGAAGAGCCTGCGCTTCAGCGCCCGCTTGGCCTCCTCCGGCTCCGTGCTGGCGTAGATCTCCTGCAGGCGCCGCCGGGTGTCGAGCAGCAACTGGACGAACTCGCTGCGGCGCTGCGCGAACTCGGCGTAGGCCGCGCGCGTTGCCTCGTCGCCGTGCGCCGCCAGCCAGCGGCGGACGCCCTCGCGCTCGATGGCGGTGGCGAACGACTCGTTGAAGGTGGTGTCGCCGCCGACGAACACGACCTGGTGCGCCAGCTCATGAAAAATGAGCCCGGCCACCTGCCCCTCGGTGCCGCCGATGAACGTATTCAGCAGCGGATCGGGCAGCCAGCCCAGCGTCGAGTAAGCCGGCACGCCGGCCACGTTCACCTCGTAGCCGGCAGCCCGCAGGTCTGCCGCAGCGGCCTCGGCGTCGGCCTTGTCGAAGTAGCCGCGGTAACCGGCACAGCCCACGACCGGGTAGCACCACTGCTTGAGCTCCAGCGACAGTTCCGGCGCCGCGAACACGTTCCACACCACGAACGGCCGCTTCAGATCGGCATAGCGCGTATAGCTGCCGTTGTCGGGCAGGCCGAGTTCGCTCACGGCATAGGCCCGCATCCGCTGCGTCCGTTCCAGGCGCTGCTTGAGCGGGGCCGCCGCCTGCGGATCCGCGATGATTTCCGGAATCGGGCGCGCAGCTTCCATCACGGCGACATGGCCGCCGATCGACTGCGCGTAGTAGCCCAGTGTCGAACAGCCGGCTGCCAGCCCGAGCAGCAGGACTGCCGCCGCCCCACAGGCAAGCCACGCGCGCCGTCGGACCGCACCGGGTCGTGCATCGGATCTCATGGGCCGATTCTGCCCAAACTGCTGCGCAGTGACGACCCGCGCAGCGATTTCCCGATCAAACGGCTGGCCGCCGCCCGTGGCCGGCGCGCGGCGCCTGCCGCACTACACGGCGCAGCTTGCCGCTGCCGTCGCGCGCCGGCTCGCCCCGCGCGATCTGGATGTCCACGGTGCCGATCTCGCACAGTTCGAAGTAGCGACGCAGCGCGGCGCGGACGCGATGGGAGAGGCTGCGCTCCTGCGCCCCGAGCCGCACCGACAGCGTTCCATCCGGCCGCTGCACGATCTGGAACTCGTGCGCGCCGGCGCGCTCCTCCAGCACGGTTTCCAGCGCCAGCGGCACCACGATCACCTCGCCGCCCTGCCGGCCCGGCAGGCGCAGCGAGTCGTCGCAGCGGCCTTCGACTTCGACCGAAGGGAAGTGGCTGCCGCAGGCGCAGGCGTCCGCATGCACGGTGACCGCATCGCCGAGGTCATAGCGGATCAGCGGCTGCAAGCGGTTGGCGAGGTTGGTCAGCAGCACGGAATGCGAGCGGGTGCCGGGCGGCACGGGCCGGCCACGCCGGTCGACCGGCTCCAGCACCACCCAGTCCGCATTGACGTGCAGACGGCGATGCGGGCACTCCCACGCGATCGGCAGGAACTCCGAGGCCCCGTAGGCGCTGCGCACGCGGCAGCCGAACGCCCGCTGCACACGCAGACGCGTCGGCTCGGACAGCACTTCGCCGCCGGTCCAGATTTCGCGCAGACGCAGCCGCAGGCGGCCGGCATCCTGCTCTTCGGCCAGCATCTCGGCCGCGGTCGGGTAGGTCGCCAGCACCGTGCATTGCATCCGCCATCCAAGGTGCCCAGTGACGCATCCGCTCCACGGTGGCAACACCGGCAAAGTGGCCGTCGGTGGCTGCCAGCATCGCATAGCGGTCACCCTCCATCAGCTGCCGCAGCAGGTCGGCGGGCGAGCGCAGGCCGCGAAAGCGCTGGGCCTCGAGCGCGTCGTACACGGCCAGCGCATCGGGATCGTGAACGAAGTAGGCCGGTGTCCCGGTGGTTCCGGAGCTGGTCCATATCCAGGCGCGGCCCGCAAGCGCCCGCCCTATGTGCTCGGGCGACGCGATGAACTCCTCGACCCGGCGGCGGCTGACCTCGGGCTGCGTCACCACCTCGTCGAAGTGGTCCATCAGCTCGCGCTTGCCG
>JALORV010000170.1 GCA_025458735.1 Burkholderiaceae bacterium
GCGGTCGGCAGCACGATGTCGCTGTAAAGGCAGGTCGTGCTCATGCGGAAGTCGAGCGTGACCAGCAGGTCGAGCTTGCCTTCCGGCGCCGCCTCGTGCCACTTGACCTCGGTGGGCTTGGCGTCCTGCGGCCCCAGGTCCTTGCCCTGGACGCCATTTTCCGTGCCGAGCAGGTGCTTGCAGAAGTACTCGTGGCCCTTGCCGCTCGAGCCCAGCAGGTTGGAGCGCCAGACGAACAGGTTGCGCGGCCAGTTCTGCGGCGCATCGGGATCCTCGCAGCTCATCTGCAGGCTGCCGTCCTTCAGCGCCCGCACGACGTAGTCCTTCGGCTCGAGGCCGGCCGCCGCGGCGTCCCGGACCACCTGCAGCGGATTGGTCTTCAGCTGCGGAGCGGATGGCAGCCAGCCCATGCGCTCGGCACGGACGTTGTAGTCGATCAGGCTGCCGCCGAAGGCCTTGCGGTCGGCCAGCGGCGACAGCACTTCGGCGACGTCGAGCTTCTCGTAGCGCCACTGGTCGGTGTGGGCATAGAAGAAGCTGGTGGAATTCTGCTGGCGCGGCGGGCGGATCCAGTCGAGCGCGAAGGCGAGCGCGGTCCAGCCGGTCTGCGGACGCAGTTTCTCCTGGCCGACGTAGTGCGCCCAGCCGCCGCCGCTCTGGCCGATGCAGCCGCACATCATCAGCAGGTTGATCACGCCGCGGTAGTTCATGTCGGCGTGGTACCAGTGATTCATCGCCGCGCCGATGATGATCATCGACTTCCCATGGGTCTTGTCGGCGTTGTCGGCGAACTGGCGCGCGATGGTGATGACCTGGTCGCGCGGCACGCCGGTGATCTGCTCCTGCCAGGCTGGCGTGTAGGGCGCGTTGTCGTTGTAGTCGCGGGCGCCACTGCCGAGCCCGCGGTCGATGCCGTACTGGGCGACCTGCAGGTCGAACACCGTGGCCACCAGCGCCTCGCTGCCGTCGGCCAGGCGCAGGCGCACGGCAGGCACCTTCGCACGGTTCAGCTCGCCCGCCTGGGCGTTGTTCGGGAAGTGCGGCGTCGTGGCACCGGCAAAGTAGGGGAAGGCGACCTCGACGACGTCGTGCTTCGTCGCGCTGTCTTCGAGCAGCGACAGTTTCAGCCTGACCTCGGCATCGGTGCGGCCTTCGCGTGCCTCGAGGTTCCACTTGCCGGCGTCGGCACGGCCTTCGGGGCCCCAGCGGTAACCGATCGAGCCGTTCGGCACCACGACGGTGCCGGCGGTGTCGAAGGCAACCGACTTCCACTCGGGGTTGTTGTCCTGGCCGAGCCGGTCGGCAAAGTCACTGGCGCGCACATAGCGGCCGGGCGCGACCACCTTGCTGCCGTCGGCGAGCGTCGTTTCCTCGAGCTTGAGCAGCAGCGGCAGGTCGGTGTAACGCCGCGCGTAATCGTCGAAGTAGGCCGACCGCTTGTTGAAGTAGAACTCCTTGAGCACGACGTGGCCCATTGCCATCGCCAGCGCGGCGTCGGTGCCCTGCTTGGGGTGCATCCAGAGGTCCGCGAGCTTGGCGACCTCCGAGTAGTCGGGCGTGACCGCCACGGTCTTGGCGCCCTTGTAGCGCACCTCGGTGAAGAAGTGCGCGTCCGGCGTGCGCGTCTGGGGGACGTTGCTGCCCCAGGCAATGATGAAGGTCGAGTTGTACCAGTCGGCCGACTCCGGCACGTCGGTCTGCTCGCCCCAGATCTGCGGGCTCGCCGGCGGCAGGTCGCAGTACCAGTCGTAGAAGCTCATGCATCACCATGCTCATCGCCGGGATCGGCGAGAAGCCGATCACGCGGTCCGGGCCATGGGTCTTGACCGTGTAGACATTGGCGGCCGCAATCAGCTGGTTGACTTCCTCCCAGCTCGAGCGGACGAAGCCGCCCATGCCGCGCACCTTCTGGTAGTCGCGCCGGGCGGCAGCATCCTCGACGATGCTGGCCCAGGCGTCGACCGGCGTCTTTGCAACCTTCAGTGCGGCGCGCCAGCGCTCCAGCAGCCGTCCGCGCACCATCGGGTACTTCAGGCGGTTGGCGCTGTACAGGTACCAGGAGTACGAGGCACCGCGGGCGCAGCCGCGCGGCTCGTGGTTCGGCAGGTCTGCCCGCGTGCGCGGGTAGTCGGTCTGCTGCGTTTCCCACGTCACGATGCCGCCCTTGACGTAGATCTTCCACGAGCACGACCCGGTGCAGTTCACGCCGTGCGTGGAGCGCACGATCTTGTCGTGCGCCCAGCGGTTGCGATAGGCGTCCTCCCAGGTGCGGTCTTCGCCGGTGGCCACGCCGTGGCCGTTGGCAAAGCTCTCCTTCGGCAGGGTGAAGTGCGTCAGGCGGTCGAGGAAATGGCTCATGGTGTCGGTCCTTTACTTCAGAGATGCAGTTCTGCAGGCAGTCATCGTGGGCAGGGTCCCCGTCAGCGTCCCCACAATGACCAGGCCCCGTAGCCTGCGATCAGCAGGCCGAGGATCAGGTTCAGCGGCCGGGTCTTCTCGCCGGCGGCCGGCATGAACAGCGCGTCGATACGCAGCGCCTCGGTGAGCGGCGTTCGCACGAATACCGCGCCGACGAGCAGCAGCCCGTAGACGATGGCCCCGATGTGAACTGCGCTGTCCATGGCGGCTGGTTGGCGGCGCTTCAGACAGGCTGGTGCAGGTCGATGCGCTTCATGCGCTCTTTCTCGGCCTCGGGCAGCTGGTCCCACCAGGTGCCGCCGGCATTGCCGTAGTCGAAGCGTTCGGCGCCCTTGCGGGTGTAGTACCACCAGTTGACCAGCAGCGAGTAGACGTAGAAGACGGCGGTGCCGATGAAGAACGCCTTGACGTTGCCGGTGTTGGCCAGCGACGCGGCGATCAGCGTGTTCCAGACGAAGGGGCCGAAGGCCGCCCAGGCACCGGTCCAGCCCAGCATCTGCGCGCCCTTGCCGGGCGAGTAGGCGAACACGATCGGGTACTGGCGGAAGGTGGCGGCGTTATTGATGCCGCTCATCAGGAAGATCCAGAGCATGCCCCACAGGAAACCGGAGAACTGCTCGACGCTGGTGGGCGTCAGGTAGCCGCCGAAGACAAGGAATGCAACACCGGCGATCTGGCCGATCGTGGTCCAGTGCATGCCCTTGCTGCCGCCGATCTTGTCGAAGAAGCCGCCGGTGAGCATGCGTACCAGGCCGCCGATCAGGGGTCCCAGGTAGGCGTAGGCAAGCGGATCCGGCGCGCCGTCGAAGCCGCCGTAGAGTGTCTTGATCAGCATCGGGAACGCGGCTGAAAAGCCGCTGAACGACCCGAACGAGCAGATGTAGGTGATGGTGCAGTTCCAGGTATGGGTGCGGGCGCGGTTGCGGCTGCTGAGGATCTCGAACTGGCCCATGAAGCCGCGCGAGGGCAGCTGCAGGCTGCGCAGGAAGACGGCCGACAGGATGAACGCCAGGATCAGGAACGGCACCCACACGAAGGCCGCGTTCTGCAGCCACATCGGCTTCTTCACGACGCTGCGCACGGCGACGTCCGTGATGGCGCCCGCCGGGTCGCGCTTGACGTCGAGCGCGTAGCCCTGCGTTGGGGTCACCGTGGCGATGGCGCCGCTGGCGTCCTTCTGCACCGACTCGCGGATCGCCTTGATCTTGTCGGTCTCGCGCAGCACCACGTTCTTCAGCACGCCGTCTTCCCTGACGACGTCGATGGCGGCGGCGAGGTCGGCGTTCTTGACCGCGACATCCTTCACTACGCCGGCTTCCTTGGTGAGCGTCAGCGCACCCTTGACCGCGTCGGACTTGGTGAAGACCTGCGGGCCGCCAGCGATCGCGCCGAGCGCCGCGAAGCCGATGATCCACGGCGCGACGAACTGCACCAGCGAGACCCCGAAGTTGCCCAGCCCGGCCTGGATGCCCATCGCCGTGCCCTGCAGCCGCTTCGGGAAGAAGATGCTGGTCGAGGGCATGAACGACGAGAAGTCGCCGCCGCCCATGCCGCACAGGAAGCCGATGATCATGAACGTGCTCCACGGCGTCGACAGGTCCTGCACCGCGTAGCCCAGCCAGACCATCGGGATGATCTTGATGATGGTGGCGATGCTGATCACCGGCCGCGTCCCGAGCACCGGGATGAAGTTGGCGTGGATCAGGCGCAGGATGCCGGAGGCCAGCCCCGGGATTGCTGCCAGCCAGAAGAGTTCCGTCGTGCTGAACTTGAAGCCGATCGCCGGCATGCGCACCACCACCGCGCTCATCACGAACCAGGTGGCGAACGAGAAGATCAGCGAGAACGTCGTCACCGCGCAGGTGCGCCAGGCCAGTGCGCTGCCGGTCTCCTTCCAGAAGGTCGGGTCCTCGGGTTTCCAGTTCTGTATGCGTGCCATGAGCGTGGCCTCGTTGTTTTCGTTGGAATTCAGGTGGCCGGGTTCGGCTCGCCGCGCACGACGTCGCGGGTGCTGACTTCGGTGCGGTACATCCAGATCAGCGACACCCAGACCACGCCGTACATCAGCATGAAGGCGGTCGAGCGCACGCCGGTGAGGTCGAGCAGGAGGCCGAACATGATCGGCAGCAGGAAGCCGCCGAGGCCGCCGGCGAGTCCGACGATGCCGGAGATGGTGCCGATGTTGGTCGGGTAGTCGTCGGCGATGTACTTGAAGACGCTCGCCTTGCCGATGGCCCAGGCGATGCCGAGGATGAACATCAGGAAGGTGAAGGTCCAGACGTTGTGCGCCAGCGTGAAGGTATAGGGCCCCTTGACGGTCGTGACGGTGTAGCTGGTCGACGGATACGACAGCAGGAACAGGCAGATCCAGCTCACCCACATCACCCACCAGCTGACGCGGTGAGCGCCCCACTTGTCGCTCATCCAGCCGCCGATGGCGCGCAGCACGCCGCCGGGCAGCGAGAAGCAGGCCGCCAGCAGCGCGGCGACGCGGATGTCGAGCCCGAACTCGCCGACGTAGTAATTGACCATCCACAGCGACAGCGCGACGTAGCCGCCGAACACGATCGAGTAGTACTGGCTGTACTTCCACACGGTCGGATCGCGCAGGCTTTCCAGCTGGCGCCGGTAGGTCACGTGCCCTGGCACCAGGTGCTTCGGGTCGCTGTAGGTCAGGAACCAGAACGCGATCGCCATCACCAGCATCGACACCGCATAGACCTGCGGCACCATGGTCCAGCCATAGGCCACCAGCAGGACCGGGGCCACGAACTTGGTGACGGCGGCGCCGGCATTGCCCGCACCGAAGATGCCCATCGCGAAGCCCTGGTGCTGCTTGTCGAACCAGCGCGCGACATACGGCGTGCCGACCGAGAAGGAGCCGCCGGCCAGCCCGACGAACAGTCCGATGACGAGGAAGTGCCAGTACTCCGTGGCGTACTGCATTGCCCAGATCGGCACCACGGTCGCCAGCATCAGCAGGAAGAACACGATGCGGCCGCCGTACTTGTCGGTCCACATGCCGAGCGGCACCCGGATCAGCGAGCCGGTCAGCACCGGGGTGGCGGTCAGGAGCCCGAACTGGGTGGCGTTCAGGTCGAGCATCTTCTTGATCGGGATGCCGATCACCGCGAACATCATCCAGACGGCGAAGCACACCGTGAACGCCAGCGACGACCGACCATTGCTTGGTCTTCAGGCTGGTGCCCGTCCGTCCCGTGCCTTCCCGCAGCGCCGTCATCGGCCTCTCCGTCGTTTGCCTGCGCGGTTGCCCGCCAACGGACCGCACGCTAGTCAGGGGTAATGCCCCGCGCGTGATGCAGGTCAATCGCCACCGGGGGTTTCAACCTCGTGGGCAGAGGCGCATACCCCCGATCCCGATTGAGTAGGGGGAGTAGGGCGCTACTGAACCCCGATGGCCCGCCAGGGGTAGGCTGTCCCCTGACCTGCATCAGTGCTGCATCGACGGCCGGGGCGGTGCACAAGGCCGATTTCGTTGAAAATGGCACGCATGGCGGAAATTTCCTGGCTGCGCAGGCTCTGGTCCGGCTCGACGCTGCTGCGCGTCGGCGCGGTGCTTTCGGTGGTCGCGCTGCTGTCGCTGTCGATCATCGTGGCGGCGACCGTGTTTGCCGAGCAGTCGACCGGCAAGGCGAGCGCGATCAACGTCGCGGGGTCGCTGCGCATG
>JALORV010000171.1 GCA_025458735.1 Burkholderiaceae bacterium
GCGCACCGGCTATTGCCAGTGGGCACTCGGACGGCTGAGCGCGCCGGCACGCCGGCTGCCACTGCGTCCGGAAGGGTATGCCGCCGTCGCGGGGCTCGAAGGCGTCGTGTGGGCGTTGCTGCTGGTGCTGCTGCCGTCGGCCACGCCGTTCGGCCTGCAGTTCCAGCTTGGCTTGACGGTGCTGGTGGCGCTCGGCGTGCTGCTGCCGTTTGCGCCAGCCGCGCTCGCCTGGCATGCCTTCGTGATTCCGGTCGGCTTCGCCCAGCTACTGCTGCTGCTGTCGCGCGAGATGCCGCAGCACGAGCTCGTGTTGCTGGCATGGACGATGACCATGGTCGGAGGGGCTTTGAGCGCGCAGTGGCTGCGGCGCGCGCTGTCGAACAGCCTCTCGCTGCGACACCGCGCCGACCTGTCGGCGCGCGCGCAGGAGCAGGCCAACGCCGAGCTCAACCACAGCCGCGAGCAGCTGCGGCTGGCGCTCGACGCAATCGATGCCGGCATCGCCGACACCAACCTCATCACCGGCGAGCGCTTCTACTCGGCGCGCTACCTCGACATCTTCGGCGCCGAGGATCGCGAGACCTTCCAGAAGGAGCATCGCCTGTCGGAGGCGCTGCACCCGGAAGACCGCGGCCGTGTGCTGGCGGCACGCCGCCGCCACCTCGAGGCGGGAACGGCGCTGCGCGAGGAGTGCCGCATCATCCGCAGCGGCGGCGCCACGGTGTGGGTGACGCTGCGCGGCGAGTCCGTGCGCGGCAGCGACGGCCGTGCGACGCGGCTGGTGATGTCGATCGTCGACACCACCGAGCACCGCATCGCGCAGCAGCGACTGGCCGACAGCGAACGCCGCTATCGCGCGCTGGTCGAGGCCTCGCCGTCGCTGATCTGGGTGTGCGACCACAAGGGGCGGATCACCTTCGTCTCCGAGCGCGCCTGCCGCCACATGTTCGGTGTCGAGCCGCGCGAAGCGCTCGGGCGGCACGTTGCCGACTTCAACGGGCCCGGCTTCACGCGGCGCGAGTTCCTGCGTCGCTTCTCGCCCTGCATGCACGGTCGCCCGGTGTTCGAGATGGAGGCGGTGCTGCGCGGCGCCGGCGGCGCGCCGCTGCACGTCAACGTCAGCGCACTGCCGATCCTGAACGAAGCCGGCGAGGTCGAGTCGGTCACCGGCGTCTGCGCCGACATCACGGCCGTCAAGCAGCGCGAGCGCGAGCTGAACGTCGCGCTGCGCAACCAGCAGGCAATCTTCGATGCCGCCGGCGAAGGCATCGTGTTCCTGCGCAACGGTCGCATCGACGGGCCGAACCGGGCACTGGCGCGCATGCTCGGCGTCACGCGCGAGGCGCTGATCGGCCAGCCGGTCGAAGAGATCCTGGCCGCCCGTGCCGACTGGGAGACGATCGACCAGGCGACACGCGCGGCGGCGATCCGCGGCGAGGCGGCGATCCACGAGGTGATGCTGAAGGCCAACGACGGTCGCAGCGTCTGGTGCCAGCTGACGTCGCGCCAGGCCGGCGATGGCGCCAGCATCCTGGTGCTGACCGACATCACTTCGCTGAAGCGGCGCGAGGAACTCGCCTGGCACCAGGCCAACCACGACGAACTGACCGGGCTGCCCAATCGCCGCCAGCTCGGCGAGCATGCGCGCCGCCTGCTGTCGGTGGCGCTGCAGAAGCGGCGGCTGGCCGCGGTGCTGGTGCTCGATCTCGACGGCTTCAAGGAGATCAACGACCTGTTCGGCCACTCGTATGGCGACAACCTGCTCAAGCGCGTCGCGCTGCGGCTGTCCGGGGTGCTGCGCGACTACGACGTGGTGGCGCGCACCGGCGGCGACGAGTTCGTGGTGCTGCTGCCGGAAATCGAGCAGCCGTCGACGGCCATGGTGGTGGCCGAGAAACTGATCGCTGCCGCCAGCGAGAATGTCGAGAACCTCGGCCGTTCGCTGCGCCTGCATGCCAGCGTGGGCGTGGCCATTTTCCCGGGCGACGGCCACGACTTCGACACGCTGCTGGCCGCCGCCGACGGCGCCATGTACGGCGCCAAGTCGGCCGGCAAGAACCGCTATCAGCTGGCCGGAGAGATGGCGCCGCCGGCGCGCGCCGCCGCACGGGTCGGCGCAGCCTGAGTCTTCGCATCGAACGCGGTTGATCGATCGGGTCCGCCAGCAAGGCGGCGCCGGCGCATCTCATCCGTTCGGACTAATCTACGGCTGGTCCGACTGCCGGTAATTGCCGGGTCTTTCCAGTGCCCGCTAGCATCTGTCTCCGGGATCCGAAGGCGGGAATTGGCTGCGGACCCCCTGTCAATTCGCGGAGCCTGCAATCGAAACCAAAGGGTCGAGCCGTCATGCCGGCAGCCTGAGACGTCCGGGCTCGGCACGATTGCCTGAAGTCCGCTTCGACCTGCGGGTGCCCTTCGCCGTGGAGCGGCGGCTGCTGCCGGCGCTGCTGCTGGTCGGCCTGATCGCCGCCGTCGGAGCGTCCGCGGCCGGCGCGCCACCGCTGGTGTGGGGCTGGCTCGGACTGGTCGCGGTGGTGGCCGCCGCGCGCTACCTGCTGGCCACTGCCTACGGCGATGCGCAGCGGCCGATTCCGGCCGATGCC
This sequence comes from Burkholderiaceae bacterium, assembly GCA_025458735.1. Next base: position 2,604 of record JALORV010000171.1, read on the forward strand.
CGTTGCGCCCGCCAGTATCTCGCCTGTGCCGTCGCGGAGGTTGTCCTGTGGGCAGCCCTGTTCGCGCTGGTGCCGAAACCGGTGGCCTTCGTCACCGGCGCCGGCGGTTTCGCCGCCGCCGGCATCGTGCTGCTGGCAGCGCTGAGCTTCGGCGGCTGGCCGCGCGTGTGGACGTTCTATGTCGCCGGCTGGGTCGCGATCTGCGCGATTGCCGGCTGGCGCACCAGCGACACGCTGACCAGCTTCGCGTTTGCCTTTCCACTCTGGCTGCTGGCCGTCTGGTGGCTCGGACGGCAGCAGCCCCTGGCGCGGCACGCCGAGCGGCGGGCAGCGCAGACGCTGATCAGCAATCCGACCAAGTTCGGCTGGCAGGCGGCCATTCACGCGATGCCGACGCCGGTGATCGTCGCGCGCAACGGTCGCATCCTCGAGGTGAACCGTTCGGCCTGCGAGTTCGTCGGTCGCAGCGAACGCGCGATCGTCGGCCTGCCGGTCGAGGAGTGCCTGATCGCCGAGCCGCCCGATGCGCTGCAGCCGGACCGCCACAAGTCGGAGTCGAGCGCCGCGGTCGAGATCCGCCCGGCCGACCGTACCTTCGATGGCGCGCTGTGGTCCGGTCGCGTGCGCTACATGGAGCCGGGCCGCCCCACCTCGATCATGGTGATCGCGCTGACCAAGCCGGCGCAGGAACCGTTCGGGCCCGGCCGCCTGCTCGAGGATGCGCGCCGCTTCGCCGAATGGATCGGCAGGTGGCGACCGATGCCGGCCAGTTTCCACTCGCCTACCTGCTGGCCGAGCCGGAGCGCGAGCGCACCCACGCGACCTACCGGGAGTTCCTGAAGGCCGGATCGGTGTTCGATGAGCGCCTCGCCTTGCGCGACACGCAGGGCGTGGCGCGCGAGGTGCGGGTGGTCTGCGTGGTGCGGCCGGCGGCCGACGAACGCCCCGCGCCGATCATCGGCGCGATCGCGGCGGCGCGCGCCCTGCCGGTGCGCGTGCCGACCGAGCCGGTCACCGACCTGCTGTCACGGCTGCCGGTGGTGGTGTGGCTGGTCGATTCCTCGGGTCGCGTCGTGCATGCGACGGGCGCCGATCCCAGCCGCTGGGGCATGGTGGCCGAGGCCCGCACGCGGCCAGAATGGCATGCGGCCTTCGCCTTCAAGCCCGAGTCGCTGCCGGTGGTGCAGGAAGCGCTGCAGAAGGCGCTGCGCGGACAGCCCAGTTACGACGTGCGCAACTTCCGCACCAGCCGCTCCGGCGGGCGCCTCAACCTGCGCAGCCACTTCGTTCCCTACGAAGGCAAGCGGATGCAGGCGGTGCTGGTGATGGACTCGGTGGCGTCGCCCGCCGAACTGCTCGAGATGGACCGGCTGCGACGCAGCAAGTCGCAGTACAAGTCGCTGGTGGAGGCCTCGGCCAGCCTGATCTGGGCCTGCGACGAGAACTTCACGCTGACCTTCGCCAGCCGCCGCGCGGCGCGCGACATCTACGGCTACGAAACGCGCGAACTGCTCGGCCAGCCGGCCACGATCCTGCTGCCGAACGACGCCGAGCAGCCGGCGGTGCGGCGCGCCTTCGAGGGCCTGCGCGAGGGCCGTGCGATCCGCGACCTCGAGGCGGTGCACATCACGCAGGAAGGCCGGCGCGTGATCGTGTCGATCAGCGCGGTGCCGCTGCGCCATCCGGGCGGCCGTTTTGCCGGCGCGATCGGCATGAATGCCGACCTGACGGCGCTCAAGTCGCGCGAGACGCGCCTGTCCGAGGCGCTGCGCGTCGAGCGCACGGTGCTCGATTCGGCCGGGCAGGCGATCGCCGTCGTCAAGCAGGGGCTGGTGCAGCGCTGCAACGACGCCTTCCTGCGGCTGGCGGGATTGCCGCCGGAGGAACTGGCGCGCGCCTCGCTCGCCGAGTGCCTGCTCGAGCCGGAGGACTGGCAGGAGCTGACGCAGGCGGCCGAGGAGGCGCGCAGCCGCGACCAGGCGGTGGTGCGCGAACTGCGCGTGCAGCGCGGCGCGCGCCTGGGTCATGGCGAGGGTGCGGCGTGGTGCCAGGTGACGGCCCGCTCGATCGCCGCCGGCGAATTCGTGCTGGTGATTGCCGACATCGACACCATCAAGCGGCGCGAAGCCAGCGCGCTGCACGAGGCGCAGCACGACGACCTCACGGGCCTGCCCAACCGCAGGCTGCTGGCCGAGCGGGCCGCGGCGGCGCTGGCCACCTCGGAACTGCGCAAGGTGAGCTGCGCGGTGCTGGCGATCGACCTCGATGGCTTCAAGGAGGTCAACGACCGCTACGGCCACGAAGTCGGCGATGCGATGCTGCGCGAGATCGCGGCGCGGCTGACGCGCGTGATGCGGCCGCAGGACACCGTCGCGCGCCGCGGCGGCGACGAGTTCGCGGTGCTGGTGCCCGATGTCGGCTCGTTGCTGGAAGTCGAGCGCATCGCGACGCGGCTGCTGCAGTCGGTGGCGCTGCCGGTGCCGCAGCACGGCCGCTCGCCGCTCAGCGTCTCGGCCAGCATCGGCGTCGCGCTGGCCCCGGAGCAGGGACGTGACCTCGAGCGCCTGCTGCAGCTGGCCGATCTGGCGATGTACGACGCCAAGCTCAAGGGCAAGAACCGGTTCGCGTTTGCACAGGGCGCCGGGCTGCCGTCGAACGTCACGCCGTTAGTGCCGCGCGTGTCGCGGACATCCTGAGTTTCTCCAGCCACCACGCGACTGCCTTGCCGCGCGCGTCGTTGCACCAGGCCACGTGGATCGTGCCCGGCGGGCGTTCCTGGTCGGTGGTGCGCACGACGAGTTCGCCCCGCGCGAGCTCGTCGCGTATCAGATGCTCGGGCACGAAACCGCAGCCGAGCCCGGCCTTCTGCGCGGCAATCTTGGCCGCCAGCGTCGGGACCGTCAGCACGTCGGCCAGCCCGAGCAGGCCGGCGGCGCGTGGGGCCAGTCTTTGCGAGGTGTCGGCGACGACGATCTGGCGGTGCCGGCGCAGTTCGCTGGCCGGCAGCGGCGAGGCGATGGCCGCCAGCGGATGCGATGGCGCCACCACGAACACGAAACGCACGGTACCGATCGGCTCGGAGCGATAACCGGTGCCGAGTCGCGACGGCTCGGGACCCTCGTGCATGGCGCCGATGGCGAGGTCGGCGCGGCCCGACAGCAGCGCATCCCAGGTGCCGCCCAGCACCTCGTCGGTCAGCCGCAACTGCGTCGGCGCGAGCTGCGAGAACTCCTCCAGAAGCGGCAGCAGGCGCGGGAAGGGGATGACGTTGTCGACCGCAATCGTCAGCTCCTGCTCCCAGCCTGAGGCCACGCGGCGCACCCGGCGCGCCAGCTCGTCGGCCGCGGCCAGCAGGTGGCGGCCCTCGCGCAGCAGTTCGGCGCCGGCCGGCGTCAGGCGGGCGCGGTAGCCGCCGCGATCGAACAGCAGCACGTCGAGATCGTCCTCCAGCTTGCGCACTGCGTAAGTGACCGCCGACGGCACGCGACCGAGTTCGGCGGCGGCGCCCGCGAAGCTGCCGCGGCGGTCGATCGCATCGACCAGCTGCAGTGCGTCCAGGGTTAGTGGCGACATGCTATTCAATGAAAGTGAACGAGATTGACAGATTAAGCCCGATGACTTCAGTCGGGAATAGCCTCAGCATGCGTGCTTTCGCCGGCCAGGCGGGTCATCCCGACCGCCATGCCTTCAGGATTGAGAGGAAACCCGATGTTGAGCTTGCGACGCGCTGACGAGCGGGGCTATGCCGATCACGGCTGGCTCAAGTCTTTCCACAGCTTCTCTTTTGCTGAATATCACGATCCGGACCACATGGGCTTCGGACCCTTGCGGGTCATCAACGAAGACCGTGTGGCCGCCGGCATGGGCTTCGGCACGCACGGCCATCGCGACATGGAGATCATCAGCTACGTGCTCGACGGCGAGCTGGCGCACAAGGACAGCATGGGCAACGGTTCGGTGATCCGGCCGGGCGACGTGCAGCGCATGAGCGCCGGGACCGGCGTCATGCACTCCGAGTTCAACCACGCGAAGTCGCAGACCACGCACTTCCTGCAGATCTGGATCCAGCCCAACGTCCGCGGCATCGCGCCGGGCTACGAGGAGAAGCGCTTCGAAGCTGCCGAGAAGCGCGGACGCCTGCGCCTGATCGCGTCGCCCGACGGTGCGGACGGCTCGGTGACGATCCATCAGGACGCGCGTGTTTACGCCGGGCTCTTCGATGGCGACGAGTCGGCCATGCACGAGGTGGCCGATGGCCGGCGCGTCTACGTGCATGTGGCGCGAGGCCGCATTGACGTCAACGGCACGCGGCTCGAGGCCGGCGATGCCGCTAAGCTCGCGGGCGCGCAGCGGCTGGCGTTGGCCCATGGCAAAGAGGCCGAAGTGCTGGTGTTCGACCTGCCCTGATCACAACCGAAGAGGAAAGCAATGAATGCAATGACCGACGCCATCGCCCTGCTGGGCAGGATCCTGCTGGCTGCGATGTTCATCTACGCGGGTTACGGCAA
>JALORV010000172.1 GCA_025458735.1 Burkholderiaceae bacterium
ATGCCAGCAACATCGGCAACTGCGCCCCCAACTGCGTGCTGAACCTGCCCTCGCAAAACGTCAACATCACCGGCGCCGTCTACCAGGTCGCACAGCCGAGCTTCGCCGGCACGAGCGTGTCGCTGGGTGCCGCCCGGATCGGCGGAACGTCGCAGCAAGCCCTGAGTGTCACCAATACCCCTGTCGCGGCAGGTTTCCAGGAAGGCCTGAGCGCTACGGTTGGCGGCGCCAGTGCCGGCATCACCGCTGCTGGCGCATTCAGCAACCTGGCCGCAGGAGGCACCAACGCGAGTTCGCTGCTGGTGGGACTCGACACCTCTTCTGCCGGTGCTCGCAGTGGAACCGCGGTGGTCAATCTGGTGTCCACCGGAGCCGGTACCAGCGGGCTCGCCGATCTTTCCCTTGGCAGCCAGACAATCAACGTGTCCGGCAACGTCTATGCGCCGGCCGTGGCCCAGCTCAACACTGCGGCCATCGACTTCGGCATCGTGCGCGTCGGCGATACGGTCACGGGACGCAACGTGTCGGTGACGAATGCCGCGCTTGTGCAGTCACTGAACGACACCCTGCTCGCGAGCTTCGGCAGCGTCGCGTCGGGCTTCAGCGGCGCCGGCGTCGCATCGGGTCTCGGTGCAGGCCAGAGCAATGCCGCCGGCTCGATGCTGGTGGGGCTGAATACTTCCAGTGCCGGCGTGTTCAGTGGCGCTGCGGAAATCGAGTTTGCGAGCCAGAATCCGGAAATGTCTGACCTGGATCTTGGTTCACGGTTCGTGACGCTGACTGCGCAGGTCAACAATCTGGCCAATCCCGACTATGGCCTCACTGCGGGCAGTGGTTCGCTCTCAGTCTTCGGCGACCAGTACATCCTCGATCTCGGTACGCTGGTGCTCGGCTCTCAGAGTGACAGCACGCTCCGGCTGACCAACAACGTATTCGGGCCGGCGGATGACCTGCGGGGCAGCTTCGGATTCACCGGTCCCCTCGACTTCGCCTTCAGCGGGTGGAACTCGTTCGACAACCTCGGCGCGGGTCAGAGCATCTTCGGGCTTGGCATCAGCTTCGACGCGCTGACGCTGGGCACGTTCGAGGACCTGATCTCGCTCACGGCCTTCAGCTACAACACCAGTGATCCGAACGGCATCCTGCTGGGGGCCTCGCTGCTCGTCAGGGCCACGGTGATCGAGTCAGCGGTCGTGCCCGAGCCGGAGTCGATGGGCTTGCTTGTCGGCGCCGGATTGCTGATCATCTGGCTGCGTCGTCGTTCGGCGACGGCATCGCGGAGAGCGTAGTGCTGAAATTGTGGGAGTTCGCAGTATTGCTGGTGGTTGCCCTGCTGACGGCGATCGTGGTGCTGTTCAACATGCGACAGTTCGGCGCGAATCGTGAATTGCAGTTCGAAGTCAGCCAGCGGGCGCAGTTTGTCCAGCAGACGATCCCGCTGGAAAACTTGAGCCGCGAGATTGCCCTGGCGCTGGCGCAGCTGGGAGTGCGCTCGCAGGACGATCAGATCCGCGCCCTGCTCAATTCGCTCGGCATCTCGGTCACCGTCAATCAGGCGCCCGCACCGGCAACGGTGCCGCCGCCGGCGCCTGCCAAAGGCCCGGCGAAATGAGCGCGCAGACAGGCGCAGCGGGTGGCCGATCACCCGAGTCCATGCGGACGACGATGGAAGACCCGATGACCTATCCGCGGCTGCGGGCCGCCGAGCGCCTTGAAGGGTTCTCGCCTTTCTGGCCCGTGCTGGTGTTCTTCCTCGCCTGGCTGGCGTGGGCGGTGTTCCAGGGGTATCAACTGAACGCCGAGGCTCACAACCTCCAGACCCTGAAGGGCGGTCAGCAGGCGCAGGTCGAGCAGGCCCAGAAGGTGCGCCAGACGCTGGATGCGCTCGCCATGGAGACGCAGAAGCTGGCGGACGCTGGTAACGCCAACGCGCGACTGGTGATCGAGGAACTTCGTAAGCGCGGCATCACCGTCAATCGGCCGGCAAGCGAGGCGCCTGCCTCGAAGTAGTCCGCTAGCGTGGCTCAACCGGTCGGACCCGCGAAGGCGGCCGCCGGGAACGCCGTCTGAACGTTCGCACGGATACCGCGCATTTCGGTACGTCGTGGGCGCGCTGTTCCGCCTATTTCGACTTGCTCTTCTTGTAGAGGAAGAAGGTCAGCACGCCGATCATCAGCGCCAGCGCCAGGCTGAGCTCGAGCAGCGCGCGCTCGCTTTCGCGCGCGACGGCCTCGCGGGCAAACATCACGGCGAGCACCGCGATGATGACGCTCAGCAGGTTGTCCTTGAGGTCGTCCATGTCGTTGAAGGTGAGCCAGCGCGGCCGCGGCAGCGTGTCGTCGACGAACAGGACGTAAACGCCCATGCTGATGATGTAGGCGACGATCGCGATCAGGAAGATGTCGATCGCCTCGATCAGGCCGACTGCGAGCACCTTGGCCGTCTTGGCCGAGATCGTCGGCTCACGCAGCACGTCGATCATCGCGCTGAACACCACCAGGGTCTCGTAGAACATCAGCGTGACGGCACCCAGAAAGGTGCTGATCACTGCGGCCAGGACGACGTACGGGCCGGAGGCGAGGGCGCGGCGGACGATTTGCAGCAGCATCTGGCGCTCTCGCTACAGGGAGGCAGAAAGCCTAGCATGCGGAGTCGGCGTGCCGTGGCACGCGGAAGGCGCGCGGAGCACCTTACCGGCGCATCGCCGCCACCGGGACCGCGCGCCGTCAGGCGCTCTTCATGCCGCCCCAGCGCGGCGCCAGAGCGTTGTCGAGTTCGAACAGATCGAGCACGCGGCTGACGGTGTGATCGACCATCTCTTCGATGCTGCGAGGGCGCTGGTACAGCGCCGGCACGGGCGGGAAGATGATTCCGCCCATCAGCGTGACCGCCTCCATGTTGCGGATATGGGCCAGATTCAGCGGCGCCTCGCGCGTCAGCAGCACCAGCCGCCGCCGCTCTTTCAGGCAGACGTCGGCGGCGCGCGAGATCAGGTTGTCGGCGTAGCCCTGCGCGATCGCGGCCAGGGTCTTCATCGAGCAGGGCGCGACCACCATGCCGGCGGTGGCGAACGAACCGCTGGCAATGCTGGCGCCGATGTCGTTGACGCTGTGGACCGCGTGCGCAAGCGCCTCGATGTCACCGCGCTTGAGGTCGAGCTCCTGGTGGGCGTTGAGTACTCCGGCCGCCGAGAGCAGCAGGTGCGTGTGCACATCGTCGCGCTCGCGCAGGCGGCGCAGCAGCTGCACGCCGTAAATCGCTCCGCTGGCGCCGGTGATGGCGACGATCAGCCGGCGCGCGGCCATCAGGCGGCCTGGGCGTCGGCAAGCAGCGTCTGCAGCTCGCCCGACTGGTACATCTCCATGATGATGTCGGAGCCGCCGACGAACTGCCCCTTGACGTAAAGCTGCGGGATGGTCGGCCAGTTGGCGTAGTCCTTCACGCCCTGGCGCACGTCGTCGTCCTCGAGCACGTTGACGGTGACGAGGCTGCTGGCGCCGGCCTGCTTCAGCACCTGGATCGCGCGGCCGGAGAAGCCGCACTGTGGAAACTGCGCCGTGCCCTTCATGAAGAGCACGACCGGGTGTTCGCTCACCGTCTTGTGGATGAATTCCTTGGCGTCCATGGGCAAACCTTCGGGAGGGGAGGATCAGTGTAGAAAGCCGGCCGCGCCGCCGTCAAACCGCGTCGGTCTGCTGGCGGCCGCCGCGGGCGGCAGCTGCAGCACAAGCCGGGCTTGCATGCCGCCGGAACTGCGGCCGGCCGGACGCGCTATTCCTCAGACCTTGCCCGCCGGCAGCGGGTTCCAATGCGCCTGCGCCGTGACCCGAGTTGCTGCCGCCAGTCTTGCGGCAGCGGTCAGACCCGATTCCGACAGACCGACATTCGGCGCACCAATTCCCCGTCGCCGGCCACCGGACGAGCGACTGCAGCCCGTACCAATCGCCGTGCCGCAAGCCCGCGGCGCCAAACGGCGGTCAGGAATCCAGCGCGTCGCGGGTGTCGCGCCGGATTCAGGCCCGGGCGCAGGCGACGCGCCATTGCCCGCCCGAGTCACGGACCCTCTCGATCCCGCGCAGCCCTGCGCCTTGCAGGTGCTCGGCAACTGCATCGGCCTGGTCGAAACCATGCTCGAGCAGCAGCCAGCCGCCGCTGTGCAGGTGCCGGCGTGCACCACCGATCAGCTGCGTCAGATGGCGCAGGCCGTCGCCGCCGTCAGTGAGTGCCAGCGCCGGCTCGTGCCGCAGGGCCGGCAGATGGGCGTCGCCCGCCGCGATGTACGGCGGATTGCTGGCGATCAGGTCGAACGAGTCCCCGGCATCCAGCGCCGCATACCAGTCACCCTGGCGGAAGTCGATGGCCGCGCCCAGCGCGGCAGCGTTGCCGGTCGCCACCGCGAGCGCTTCTGTCGACAGGTCAGTGGCCGTCACGTGGGCGTCCGGCCGCTCCAGCTTCAGGGTGACCGCGATGCAGCCGGAACCGCAGCCGAGGTCGAGCACGCGGGGTGGCGTGACGCGAAACGCGCGGCCGTAGAACTCCTGCACCCCACGCAGGTAGGCCAGCGGTTCGCCGGCGCGCCGGCGGGCGGCGAGCGAGCCGAAGGCCTGCGCGGCCGCCGGCACGACGTCGGCCTCTGGAAACGCGATCAAGCGCTCGCGCGACACGCCGAGCGACTGCGCGAGCAGCGCGCGTGCCTCGGCCAGCGGCAACCCGGCTTCCGCCAGCAACTGCCCGACACTCGGCGTCACGCCGCCTCGCCCAGCGCCGCGAGTTGCTCGGCCTGGTGTTCCGCGGCGAGGCGCTCGGTCAGCTCCCCGAGGTCGCCGTCCATGATCTGGTCGATCTTGTACAGCGTCAGGTTGATGCGGTGGTCGGTGACGCGGCCCTGCGGGAAGTTGTAGGTGCGGATGCGCTCGCTGCGATCGCCGGAGCCGATCAGGCTCTTGCGGGTCGAGGCTTCCTTCGCCTGCTGTTCGCGCGTGCGCGCGTCCATGATGCGCGCCGCCAGGATCTTCATCGCACGCTCGCGGTTCTTGTGCTGCGAGCGGTCGTCCTGGCACTCGACCACGATGCCGGTCGGCAGGTGCGTGATGCGTACCGCGCTCTCGGTCTTGTTGACGTGCTGCCCGCCGGCGCCGGAGGCGCGGTACACATCGATCCGGATCTCGGTCGGATCGATCTTCACCTCGTTGATCTCGTCGGCCTCGGGCAGCACGGCCACCGTGCAGGCGGAGGTGTGGATGCGCCCCTGCGCTTCCGTTTCCGGCACGCGCTGCACGCGGTGGCCGCCCGATTCGAACTTCAGCTTCGAGTAGGCGCCGGCGCCGACGATGCGCACGATCGCTTCCTTGTAGCCGCCGAGATCGGACGGGCTCTCGGAGATCATCTCTGTGGTCCAGCGATGCCGCTCGGCAAAGCGCATGTACATGCGCAGCAGGTCGCCGGCGAACAGCGCCGACTCGTCGCCGCCGGTGCCGGCGCGCACCTCGAGGAAGATGTTGCGCTCGTCGTTCGGATCCCTGGGCAGCAGCAGCCGCTGCAGGTCAGCCTCGATCGTCTCCATGCGTGCGCGCGCGGCGTGGGTTTCCTCCTCGGCCAGCGCCTTCATGTCCGGATCGCCCAGCATCTCCTGCGCGCCGAGCAGGTCCGCCTGCGCGCGGTTGTAGTCGTGGAAGCGGGTGACCACGGGCTCGATCTCGGCGCGCTCCTGGCCGAGCGCACGGAAGCGGTTCATGTCGCGGGCTGCGTCCTCGGCGGCCAGCAGGGTGTCGATCTCCGCAAGCCGCGTGGCCAGCTGCCGGAGCTTTTGCTGCATCGATGGTTTCATCTGGTTCTGTGCCTGCGTCAGCCGGATCCGGCTCGTTCATGGCATGAGGGGTGGGACGGTGATGCCGGCGCGACGGGCGCGTCCGGCAGGCAGGGCGGCCACCGGCGAATGCCGGCGGCGGGCAGCTAATCGTCCGACTGCGAGTAAAAGCGCGCGAGCATTGCCTGCAACCGTGCCTGCTCGGCGTCGTCCGCGACCTCGCGCAGCGTACTCATCGGATCGTGCAGGAACTTGTTGGTCAGCGCCTGCGACAGATGCTCGATCACGGCTTCCGGCGACTCGCCGCGAGCCAGCTGCTTCAGTGCCCGCTCCATCTCGCGCCGCCGCAGTGCGTCGGCGCGCGTGCGCAGGTCCTGGATCAGCGGCACCGCGCGGCGTGCCTTGACCCACTCGTCGAAGTCGCGCACGCGCGACTCGATGGCCAGGTCGACGATGAACATCGGCTTGCGGCGGCGCGACTTGATCGCGCGCTCGATCATGCCCAGCCCGATGATCGGCAGCGAGCTGGCGGTGCAGGACACCACGATGTCGTAGCGGGCGATCGCCTCGGACAGGTCGGCCAGCTTGATCGCGCTGGCGTGAAAGCGGTGCGCCAGCGCCTCGGCCCGCTCGATGGTGCGATTGGCGACCGTGATCGACTTCGGGTGCTGGGCCGCGAAGTGGGTTGCGGTCAGCTCGATCATCTCGCCGGCGCCGACGAACAGGATGTGCTCGCCGCCGAGGTTGCCGAAGATGCGCTGCGCCACGCGCACGGCCGCGGCCGCCATCGATACCGACTGGGTGCCGATCTCGGTGGTCGTGCGCACTTCCTTGGCGACCGCGAAGGTGCGCTGGAACAGGTGGTTGAGCATCAGGCCGAGGCCGCCCGCGGAACGCGCCAGCTTCTCGGCCTGCTTCATCTGGCCGAGGATCTGCGGCTCGCCCAGCACCATCGAGTCGAGGCCGCTGGCCACGCGGAACGCATGACGGACCGCGCTGGTCTGCGGCAGCACGTAGGTGTGGCGCTGCAGCTCGTCGAGGTTCAGCTGCTTCTCGGTGGCCACGAATTCCGCCAGGGCACGGTGCGCCTGCTCCGGTTCCGCGGCCGCGCAGTAAAGCTCGGTGCGGTTGCAGGTCGAGACGATGGCGGCCTCGGTCACGCGCCCGCCGGCAGGCTCGGCGAGCCGCTCGCGCAGCCGCCCGATGGTCGTGCACACTTCCTCCGGAATGAACGCCACCCGCTCGCGCACGGCGAGCGGCGCGGTGGTGTGGTTCAGTCCGAAGGTGA
>JALORV010000173.1 GCA_025458735.1 Burkholderiaceae bacterium
CAGTCGCTGCCGGAGAGCCTCGTCGACTTCGATCTCGTGGCCTCCTGCCTGGTCTTTCATCATCTCGACCCACCCATCAAGTACGAGGCCCTGCGAGCGATCCACCGGGCGCTGCGGCCCGGCGGACGGGTGCTGATCGCCGACTTCGATCGGCCGACCAGCGCGCCCAAGCGACTGGCATTCAACCTGGTCCGGTGGCTCGACGGCGCACCCAATACGGCCGATCACGCCGGCGGCAGCTTTCCGCGCATCCTGGGGGCGCCGCCCTTCGCCGGTGTCGAGCACCTCGAGACACACGACGTGCCGATCGGAACCATCAGCATCTGGCAGTTGCGTCGCTCCTGTGCCGCCGACGCCAACGCCGATCTCACAACGCATCTCATGGGAGGACAACAACGATGAACTCGAAACGACGGCTTGTCTTGGGCCAACTGGCAGCGCTTGCGGCCGCGATCGGAGCGCCGGCAGTGAGGGCGGCCAGTCCGGCGACGATCGAAGTCTGGAAGAGCCCGACTTGCGGCTGTTGCGGCAAGTGGGTGGACCACATGAAGGCGAACGGCTTTGCCGTCACCGCCAACGACGTGGGCAACCTGGCGGGCTGGCGTGCGAAGCATGGCATGCCGTCCAAGTACGCCTCGTGCCATACGGCGCGCGTGGGCGGCTACACGCTCGAAGGCCATGTGCCGGCCGCCGATGTGCAGCGCTTGCTGCGCGAGCACCCGAATGCGATCGGGCTGGCGGTGCCCAACATGCCGACCGGATCGCCTGGCATGGAAGTCGGCAACACGCGCGACGCCTATGACGTGTTGCTGATCCTGCGTGACGGCAGCGCCCGGACCTTCAATCACTACCCGGCGCTGAGCTGATCACACCGCCCCACGGACGAGGTATCTCATGAAGCAGATCTTTCTCCCCCGTCTCGCAGCCGTCATTGCAGTGGCTGTGGCGCCGGCGCTGGTCTGGGCCGGATCCACAGGTCATGGCGGCTCCAGTCACAGCAGCCATGGTGACCTGAGCAGTCAGCAGTCAGCCGCGACCACGCCGGCGACGGCGGCCGAGTTCAGCAGCGGCGAGGTCCGCCGCATCGACCGCGAGCAGAAGAAGATCACGCTGCGCCACGGCGAGATCAAGAACCTCGAGATGCCACCGATGACGATGGTCTTCCAGGTGAAGGACAGTGGATGGCTGGACCGATTCAAGGTCGGCGACAAGGTGAACTTCCGAGCCGAGAACATCAACGGCGCCATCACGCTGACCGAGTTGCAGCCGGCGCCGTGAGCAAGCATGCCCAGCGCGTCGGTTTCCGGACGCCGGATCTGGCGAGACCCCTGGTGGGTGGTCGTGGTCTTGGCATTCGCGATGACCATCGCCGTGGTGATCGCCGCCTGGTCGGGGATCGGGATGCGGCTGGATGTTCCTCCGCTGCGCGACACGGCGCGAATCGACGCCGGCGCGCGGTTGTACGCGCAGCACTGCGCCAGTTGTCACGGTGCGAATCTGGAGGGGCAGCCCAACTGGCGGGAGCGTCGGCCCGACGGTCGCCTGCCGGCGCCACCGCATGACGACAGCGGTCACACATGGCATCACCCGAACGCCGTGCTCTTCACCATCACCAAGTATGGGCTCGTTCCACCTCATGCGCCGGCGCGGTACGCCAGTGATATGCCGGCGTATGCGAGAACGCTGAACGACGAAGACATCTGGGCCGTCTTGGCCTACATACAAAGCCGCTGGTCGCCGCGCGTGCAACGCACGCAGGAGGAGATCGACCGGCAATCTCTGGCGCGATAACGCGACAAGCGCTGAGCAGTCAGGTCTGCCGAAGGGCCTCGGCAGTCCGACGATGGAAGACTGGTCTGAGGACGGGAGCAATGAGCAGCAATCGGTCGGTCACGCATGCCGTCGTGCCGACTTGTGACCACGCTGGCCGCGGGCGTCCTCGAGGACTGCTGGGCCGCTTGCGCTACCACGGCGTGCCGGTCGCAGGTTGGTACCGGACGGTGAGCGGGCCGGCGGACGTCATGCCCGCTGCGGCGCTGGCAGGCATGTCAGCTGCGACAGGCAGTTGCACGCTGGCCGCTGCGTCCGTTCTGCTGTGGCTCGGCTGGCTGATCGATGCGGTTCGCGACGGGGTGATCCCTGCTGGGCGGGCAATTCGCCTGGCGGCTGCGCGCATGGAGCAGGCGACGTGGGTGGTCGGTGTCGCCTTGCTTGCCTGGGCGCTGTGGTGCCTGGCTGCCGCGCCCATGGCGCGTGCGGCCTGGCTGCCCGTGGCCGGGGTGGTCTTCGTCGCCGTCGGATCCGTGTTGGCGTTCTGGCGCGATGTCGCGCGTCCGCAAGTCAACACTCTCTGTCCATGGCCATGGCCGCTGGCCGCCTGGGTGGCAGCGCTGCTCATCGTTGTCGTCTTTGCCCTGAATGAGGCGCGCCTGTTGAGCGCCGCGCCATCGGCCGTGACACCCGTATTCGTTCTTCTTGCCCTCGCTTGCGCACGCACGTGCCGACGCGAACTCGACCAAACACTGAAACATGCCTAGATCCTTGCTCCCTCATCCCCGCGTACGTCGCCTCGTGCTGACGCTGTGCCTGACGGCTTTCATTGGCTCGCCGGTGGCGCAGCCAGCGCCGACCGCTGCGAGCGCGCCGGGTGCCGATGTCGAGTCGCTGCTGGCCTACGCGCGCGAGCGCAATCCCGAGTTCGCCTCGATGCGGTCGGAGGCGCTGGCCGCCCAGGAGCGCATCTATCCCGCCGGTGCGCTGGACGACCCGATGTTCACGACTGAACTGCGCGACATCACGCGCGGCGGTGAGAGCTCGGCCAGCCTGCTGCCGGGTCGCGTCGGCAGCACCCGCTACATCGTCAGCCAGGCCCTCCCATGGTGGGGCAAGCGCGGTCTGCAGCGCGATGTGGCCAGCGCAGCGGCACTGGAAGCGCAGGGCCGTTCGTCGCTGACATGGAACGAGATCGCGATGCGCGTGAAGACGGCCCATGCAAGTCGCTATCAGCTGACCGAGACGCTGCGGCTCACCGAAGAGATCGACGCGCTGCTGCAACGTCTGGAGGCGGTGGCGCGCGCGCGCTACTCGAACGGTCTGGCGCCTCAAGCCGACGTCATTCGTGTACTAAGCGAGCGCACGCTGGTGCAAAGTGAGCTGCTCCTGTTGCGAGCCGAGGCTCGGACCGCCCAGGCCCAGATCAACGCGCTGCTGGCGCGAGGGCCCGACGCACCGTTGGCGAACCCGGCTCGCCTGCGACCGCTGCCGTCCGATGCCGCACTCCAGTTTGCGTCCCTGTCCGAGCGCCTGCGAGCGGCCAATCCCGATCTGGCGATCGAGGCAGCGCGACTGCAAGGGGCGCAGCACAGTCGCGATCTCACTTACCGCAATCGCTACCCTGACTTCAACGTGAGCGTGGCGCCGATCCAGATGGGAAATCGCATCGCGGAGTGGGAGGTGATGTTCGAAGTGAACATCCCGCTGCAGCAAACCAGCCGGCGCCATCAGGAGCGTGACGCCGAAGCGATGGTGGACGCGGCCAATGCGCGCCAGAGTGCGGTATTGCAGCGCGCCGTCGGTGAACTCGGCAGTCGGTTGGCCGCCCTGCAGGCGGCACGGGAGACCGACGCACTCGTCGCCAGCGGGCTGCTGCCGCAGGCGCAGGCGACGCTGGAGTCCGCGCTGGCTGCCTATGAGACCGGACGCGTCGACTTCGCCACGCTGCTGGACGCGCAGCGACAACTGCGCCAGGCGCGTGTGGCGGGCATCAAGGCACAGGCCGAGGCGCGCATGCGCCTCGCCGAGATCGAACGACTGATTGGGGAGGAACTATGACTGGCGTCGCACGCGGCGCGATGGCGCTCGCGATCGTTGGAGTGCTTGGGGCAGGGGTTGGCGTCGGCTACTGGTGGGGCCAGTCGCGCG
>JALORV010000174.1 GCA_025458735.1 Burkholderiaceae bacterium
AAAGCCGCGAATGGTCGTGCCGACCAGCCCGAGGACGGTGCCCGAGAGCGCGAAGTAGAACACCGTACGCCACTCGGGTTCGCCGAGCCGGCCCAGCGTGCGCACGTACCAGTAGGCCACCGCCGAGAGCACGCCCGACAGCAGCCCCGCGCTGGCAGCAACGACCTGTGCTTCCGAATAACTCGGCTGCAGCAGCATCAGCACGCCTGCGAAGCCGATCAGGATCGCCACCACCAGCCGCCAGTCGACATGGTCGCCCGCGCGCAGCGACACGCCGACGGCCAGTGCCGCCAGGAACAGCGGCGAGGTGTAGTTGAGCGTCAGCGCGGTGCCCAGCGGCAGCTCACCGGTCGCGTAGAACCACAGCGACAGCGCCGCGGTGCCGACCACGCCACGGGCCAGGTGTTTCGATGCGACCGGCGTCGCCAGCGAGGCGCCGCGCCAGCGCACGAACGCATACAGGCCGATCACGCCGATCAGCGAGCGGTAGAAAACGATCTCCAGCACGCCGTACTGCTGGATGGCGATCTTGACCATGGCGCCCATGACCGAGAACAGCACTGCCGCGACCAGCATCCAGAGCGCGCTCATCGTCGGCATTCTAGAGAGGGAAGCGGCGCCGGACCGGTTCGCCGGGCGACTGCGCGCGCTGCTCTAGAATTGCGGCTTCGCTGCCCTGCAAACCGATACAGCCATGCCCGCCAAGTCCGCCGCCACGGCGCCGACCTTCGAACAGGCGCTCGACGAGCTCGACGCGCTGGTGCGGCGCATGGAGTCGGGCGAACTCACCCTCGATCAGTCGATCGCGGCCTACCGGCGCGGGGCCGAACTCGCGCGCTTCTGCCAGGCGCGGCTGGCGCAGGCGGAGCTGGACATCAAGCAGCTCGAAGGCGAGCTGATGAAGCCGCTCGACCCGGCCGAACTCAAGGGCAACGCATGACGGCGACTGCGGCGGCCGCAGGCGCTGTCGAGGTGCCGGAGGCGTTCGCGCAATGGATGCGTGATGCGGGCGAGCGCTTCGAAGGCGCGGCCACCGACATGCTGCCGGCCGCCGACGCGGTGCCGCAGCGGCTGCACGCGGCCATGCGCTATGCCGTGCTCGGCGGCGGCAAGCGGGTGCGTCCCCTGCTGGTCTACGCCGCCGGCGAAGTGACGGCGGCCGACGCCGAGGCGCTCGACCGTGCGGCGCTGGCCGTCGAGTACGTGCACGCCTACTCGCTGGTCCACGACGACCTGCCGTGCATGGACAACGATGTACTGCGTCGGGGAAAGCCCACGGTGCACGTGGCCTTCGACGAGGCCACCGCGATGCTGGCCGGCGACGCCCTGCAGGCCGAGGCCTTCCGCGTCATCGCCGACGGCGCCCTGCCGGCCTCGCAGACCGCCTCGCTGATGCGTGAGCTGGCGCATGCGGCGGGAACGCAGGGCATGTGCGGCGGACAGGCGATCGATCTGGCGGCGGTCGGGCAGTCGCTGGCGCTGCCTGAACTCGAGCGCATGCATCGCATGAAGACCGGAGCGCTGCTGCGGGCCGCGGTGATGATGGGGGCGCTGTCCGGTCAGGCCGCCAAGCTGACCGAGTGCACGCGTGAGGCGCTGTCGCGCTACGGCGAGGCCATCGGGCTCGCGTTCCAGGTGGTCGACGACGTGCTCGATGTCGAGGGCAGCACCGACGCGCTGGGCAAGACGGCCGGCAAGGACGCGGCGGCGGCCAAGCCCACCTACGTCACCGTCCTCGGCATCGAGGGTGCCCGAGCCCAGAGCCTGCGGCTGCGCGCCCAGGCGCTGGAGGCAATCGCCGGCATCGGTCCGCGCGCCAACCGTCTGCGCGATCTGGCCGACCTGATCGTCTGCCGCAACCATTGAGCCCCAGCCTCGCGCCAACTGCCTCCGCCGACCGAAGCAACCATGAGCGCCCTGCTCGAAACGATTGATGTCCCCGCCGACCTGCGCCGGCTGGACCGCGCCCAGCTGCCGGCGCTGGCTGAGGAACTGCGCCAGTACGTGCTGGAGTCGGTGTCGAAGACCGGCGGCCATCTCAGCTCGAACCTCGGCACGGTCGAACTGACGATCGCGCTGCACTACGTGTTCGACACGCCCGACGACCGCATCGTGTGGGACGTCGGCCACCAGACCTACCCGCACAAGATCCTGACCGGCCGCCGTGACGACATGGCGACCTTGCGCCAGTACGGCGGCATGTCGGGCTTTCCGCGCCGTTCGGAGAGCGAGTACGACACCTTCGGCACCGCGCATTCGTCGACCTCGATCTCGGCGGCGCTGGGCATGGCGGTGGCGGCACGCAACCAGGGCCTGGAGCGGCATGCGATCGCCGTGATCGGCGACGGCGCCATGAGCGCCGGCATGGCCTTCGAGGCGCTGAACAATGTCGGCGTCACCGACAACATCCGCCTGCTGGTGGTGCTCAACGACAACGACATGTCGATCTCGCCGGCGGTGGGCGGGCTCAACCGGTACCTGGCGCGGCTGCTCAGCGGCCGCTTCTACGCAGCGGCCAAGCAGGCCGGCAAGCAGGTGCTGAAGAATTTCCCGCCGGTGTTCGAGCTCGCCCGCAAGTTCGAGGAGCACGCCAAGGGCATGGTGGTGCCGGGCACGCTGTTCGAGGAGTTCGGCCTCAACTACATCGGACCGATCGACGGCCACGACCTCGAATCGCTGATCCCGACGCTGCAGAACCTGAAGGAGCTGCGCGGCCCGCAGTTCCTGCACGTGGTCACGCGCAAGGGGCAGGGCTACAAGCTGGCCGAGGCCGACCCGGTGCTCTACCACGGGCCAGGCCGCTTCGACCCGAGCGTCGGCATCACGAAAGCGGCGGCCTCGCGGCCGAGCTACACGCAGATCTTCGGCGACTGGCTGGTCGACGCTGCCACCGCCGACGCGCGCGTGGTCGGCATCACCCCGGCCATGCGCGAGGGCTCGGGCATGGTGCGCTTCGAGCAGGAGTTTCCGGACCGCTACTTCGATGTCGGCATCGCCGAGCAGCATGCGGTGACCTTCGCCGCCGGACTGGCCTGCGACGGCATGAAGCCGGTGGTCGCCGTTTATTCGACCTTCCTGCAGCGCGCCTACGATCAGCTGATCCACGACGTCGCGCTGCAGAACCTGCCGGTGGTGTTCGCGCTCGACCGCGGTGGACTGGTCGGCGCCGATGGCGCCACCCATCACGGCGCCTTCGACCTGTCGTATCTGCGCTGCATCCCGAACCTGGTGGTGATGACGCCCTCGGACGAGAACGAGTGCCGGCAGATGCTGACCACGGCGCTTGGCTGCGGCGCGCCGGCGGCAGTGCGCTACCCGCGCGGCAGCGGGCCCGGCGTGCCGATCGTGCAGGAACTCAAGGGCGTGGCGCTTGGCCGCGGCGAGCTCCGGCGCCAGGGCAAGGCGCCGGCCGGCCAGCGCATTGCGCTGCTCGCGTTCGGCTCGATGCTGACGCCGGCACTTGCCGTGGCCGAGGAGTTCGACGCCACGGTCGCCAACATGCGCTTCGTCAAGCCGCTCGATACCGCGCTGGTGCTGCAGCTGGCGCGCACGCACGATGCCCTCGTCACGCTGGAGGAAAACGCCGTGATGGGCGGCGCCGGCAGTGCGGTGGTCGAGGCGCTGCTCGCGGCCCAGCTGGCGCTGCCGGTGCTGCAGATCGGCTTGCCGGATCGATTCGTGGACCATGGCGATCCGGCGCTGCTGCTGAAGGAGTGCGGGCTCGACGCGGCTGGCGTGGCGGCGGCGATCCGCAAGCGCTTCGCCGGGGAGCTGCGCGCCGCGCGCCGCTCGTCGGTCGCCTGAGCGCCGCACCGTGCGTTCCGTCGTCGTTGCCGGCGCAGTGCGCCGGTCGTTGCCGCGTTCTCCATGAGCCCGATTGCGATCCTGCAGCACGAGGCCGAGGTCACGCCCGGCAAC
>JALORV010000175.1 GCA_025458735.1 Burkholderiaceae bacterium
CCATGAGCGCACACACCAGCGCGACCTCGGGTCCGGCCCGCGTCGAGCAGGCGCTGGCGTGGCTGCACGCGCTGCCGCCGGTCGAAGGCCGCCGCCGCGATCTGCAGCTCGACAGCCGCCGGATCCGCCAGGGCGATGTCTTCGTCGCCGTTCCGGGCGAGCGAAGCGACGGACGTCGCCACCTGGCAGAGGCTGCCCGCCGCGGCGCCGTGGCCGCGCTGGTCGAAGCCCAGGGCTGGGAGCGCGCCGAGGTGAACCTGCCGCTGCATGCGGTTGCCGGGCTGGGCGCATTGCTCGGCGCGCTGGCCGCAGACTGGTACGGGCGGCCGAGCGAACAGATGCTGTCGATCGGGGTCACCGGGACCAACGGCAAGACCTCGTGCAGCCAGTGGATCGCGCAGCTGCTCACGCGCGAAGGGCGCCGCTGCGCGGTCATCGGCACCGTCGGCATCGGCTTTGCCGGAGCGCTGCGGCCGAGCGATCTGACCACGCCGGACCCGCTGTCGCTGCAGCGCGAGCTGCGCGAGCTGCTCGATGCCGGCGCCCAGGCGGTGGCGATGGAAGTGTCGTCGATCGGGCTGGCGCAGCGGCGCGTCGACGGCATGAACTTCGACATCGCGCTGTTCACCAATCTCACCCGCGACCACCTCGACTTTCACGGCACGATGGAGCGCTACGAGGCGGCCAAGGCGCTGCTGTTCGAGTGGCCGGGGCTGCGGCACGCGGTCGTCAACCTCGACGATCCGGCCGGCTGCCGGTTCGCCGCGCAGGCGGCCGCGCGGGGCGTCGACGTGCTCGGTGCCAGCGCTGACGGGGATGCGAGTCCGCGGCCAATGGTGCCGCGGCTGCTGGCGCAGCGTATTCGCGCAACCGGCGACGGGCTGGCGTTCGACCTGCGCATCGATGGTGAGCTCCACGCGGTCGAGGTCGGACTGGTCGGGCACTTCAACGTGGCCAACCTGCTGAGCGTGGTCGGCGTTTCGATCGCGGCCGGCGTGGACCCGACGGCAGCCGTCGCAGCGCTGCCGCATCTGGTGCCGCCCCCGGGCCGCATGCAGCGGGTCGATGACGCGGCGCAGCCGCTGGTGGTCGTGGACTACGCACATACGCCCGATGCGCTGGCCCAGGCACTGGCGGCGCTGCGGCCGCTGGCGCAGGCGCGCGGCGGCCGGCTGTGGGTGGTATTCGGCGCCGGCGGCGACCGCGATCCCGGCAAGCGTGCACCGATGGGCGCTGCCGCCGCGGCAGCCGCCGACGTGGTCGTGATCACCAGCGACAACCCGCGCTCCGAGGACCCGCGGCAGATCGTCGCGCAGGTGGCCGCCGGGGCCGGCGGTGCGCGCGAACTGCTGCTCGAACCGGAGCGCGGCTGCGCCATCGACCAGGCAGTGGCGCGCGCCGGTGCCGGCGACGTGGTGCTGATCGCCGGCAAGGGTCACGAACAGACCCAGATCGTCGGTGCGGCAAAGCTGCCGTTCTCCGACGTCGAACGCGCCGGTGCCGCCCTGCGGCTGCGGCCGGGAGCGGTCCGGTGAGCCCGCTCATGTCGCTGACCGAGCTGGCCCGTGCCGTGGACGCACTCGAAGTGCGTGGTGACGGCCGTACCGGATTCACCAGTGTGTCGAACGACACGCGCACGCTGCAGCCGGGGGCCCTTTACGTGGCGCTGCGCGGCGAACGCTTCGATGGCCACGACTACGCGAAGGCAGCCGTCGAGCGCGGCGCGGCGGCCGTGCTGGGCGAGCGCGCGGTGGACATCGGCGCGCCGCAGATCATCGTTGCCGACAGCCGGCGGGCGCTCGGTGCCGGCGCGGCGCAGTGGCGCGCTCGCTTCACCCTGCCGGTGATCGCCGTCACCGGCAGCAATGGCAAAACCACGGTCACGCAGATGATCGCGGCCATCCTCGCGCAGGCCCACGGCGAGAAGCAGCGGCTGGCGACGCAGGGCAACCTCAACAACGACATCGGCGTACCGCTGATGCTGTGGCGGCTTGGCCGCCAGCACCGGGCGGCGGTGTTCGAGCTCGGCATGAACCACCCCGGCGAGATCGCGATGCTGGCCGAGTACGTGCGCCCCACCGTCGCCCTGGTCAACAATGCCCAGCGCGAGCACCAGGAGTTCATGCGGTCGGTCGAGGCCACCGCGCGCGAGAACGGCGCCGTGCTGACGGCGCTGCCCGCGGAGGCCGGCGTGGCGGTGTTCCCGGCCGACGACGCCTGCACGCCGGTCTGGCGGCAACTGGCCGGCACCCGGCGCGTGATCGACTTCGCGCTCGACGCCACCGCCGTGGTCACGGCGACCTGCGAGATCGGTCCGGAGCGTGCGCGCCTCTCGATGGCCACGCCGGCCGGCCTGATCGAAACGCAGCTGGCGGTCACCGGCATGCACAACGTGCGCAACGCGCTGGCAGCGGCGGCCTGCGCGCTGGCCGTAGGAATCGAGCCGCGCGACATCGGCGGCGGGCTGGCAGCGTTCCGGCCCGTGAGCGGACGCGGCGTGCGGCTGCGCACCGCCGGCGGCGCCACGGTGATCGACGACAGCTACAACGCGAATCCCGATTCGGTGCGCGCGGCCATCGACCTGCTGGCGCAGGCCGCCGCACCGCGCCTGCTGGTGCTGGGCGACATGGGCGAGGTCGGTGAGCGCAGCGTCGAATTTCATCGCGAAGTCGGCGCCTACGCGCGTGCGCAGGGCATCGAGGCGGTCTATGCGATCGGCGCCGCCAGCCGCGACGCGGTGGCCGCTTTCGGCACCGGGGCCCGTCACTTCGACGATGTCGACACGCTGGTCGCTGCGCTGCGTGCCGGGCTCGCGCCCGGTGCCACTGTGCTGGTCAAGGGTTCGCGCTTCATGCGCATGGAACGTGTCGTGCAGTCGCTGGCCGCGGCTGCCGAAACGCCGACTGCTGCCGCGGGAGCGCACTGATGCTGCTGGAACTGACCGAATGGCTGGCGCAGGACATCCGCGCCTTCAATGTCTTTTCCTA
Organism: Burkholderiaceae bacterium; assembly: GCA_025458735.1. Next base: position 2,988 of record JALORV010000175.1, read on the forward strand.
CCTGACGCTGCGTGCGGTGCTGGCGGCCGCCACGGCGCTGCTGATCGGACTGGCCGCCGGACCGTGGGTGATCCGTCGGCTGACCGAACTCAAGATCGGCCAGGCGGTGCGCAGCGACGGGCCGCAGACGCACCTGGCGAAGACCGGCACGCCGACCATGGGCGGCGCGCTGATCCTGATATCGATCGCGGTGACGACGCTGCTGTGGGCCGATCTGTCCAACCGGTTCATCTGGGTGGTGCTGATCGTGACACTCGGCTTCGGATGGATCGGCTGGGTCGACGACTACCGCAAGGTCGTGCATCGCAATCCCAAGGGCATGAGCGCGAAGGAGAAGTACTTCTGGCAGTCGCTGATCGGACTGGCAGCCGCGTTCTACCTGGCGTTTGCAATCGCCGCGCCATCGACCGACAAGGTGTGGTCGCTGATGGCACAGTGGGTGCAGCAAGGCTTCACGATCGACCTGCCGCCGCGCTCGGACCTGCTGGTGCCGTTCTTCAAGAACGTCGCCTATCCGCTCGGCGTCTTCGGCTTCGTGGTGCTTTCCTACCTGGTCATCGTCGGCACCAGCAACGCCGTCAACCTGACCGACGGCCTCGACGGGCTGGCCATCATGCCGACCGTGATGATCGGCGCCGCGCTCGGCGTGTTCGCCTACGTGATCGGCCGTGCCGATTTCGCGCGCTACCTGCTGTTTCCCTACATCCCAGGAGCCGGCGAACTGGTGATCATCTGCGGGGCGATTGCCGGCGCCGGACTCGCCTTCCTGTGGTTCAACGCCTATCCGGCCGAAGTCTTCATGGGCGATGTCGGCGCGCTCGCGCTCGGCGGCGCGCTCGGCACCATCGCCGTCATCACGCGGCAGGAGATCGTGCTGTTCATCATGGGCGGCGTGTTCGTCGTCGAGACGGTCTCGGTGATGATGCAGGTGTCGGCCTCTCGACGCTGAAGATTCGATGAGCGCCGCGCAGAGCCGTCTCAAGCAAGCTCGCGCCGCAGGGCGCAGCCCGCAGGCTCGACCTGTCGCCGCGCAGAGCCGCCTCAAGCAAGCTCGCGCCGCAGGGCGCAGCCCGCAGGCTCGACCTGTCGCCGCGCAGAACCGCTTCAAGCAAGCTCGCGCCGCAGGGCGCAGCGCGGTGACAGCATGACGCAGCGCGCCCTCGTGCTCGGCCTCGGCGACAGCGGACTGGCGATCGCGCGCTGGCTGGCGCGCGCGGGCTGGGCCGTGCGGGTGGCCGATACGCGCGAGGTGCCGCCCCGACTCGAGGCACTGCGGGCGCAGTTGCCGGCCGCCGAGTTCATCGGAGGCGAATTTGCCGAGACGCTGCTCGCGGACGTCGCGCTGGTCGCCATGTCGCCCGGGTTGTCGCCGACGCGCTCGGCCGCGGCGCCGCTGCTGCAGGCCGCGCGGCGGGCCGGACTCGACGTCGTCGGCGAGATCGAGCTCTTCGCCCGCGAACTGGCGCGGCTGCGGGCAGCGACCGGTTACGCGCCGAAAGTGATCGGCGTGACGGGCACCAATGGCAAGACGACCACGACCCGGCTCACCGGCCTGCTGGTCGAGCGCTGCGGCCGCAACGTGGCCGTGGCCGGCAACATCGCGCCGGCGGCGCTCGATGTGCTGGCGGAGCGGCTGGATGCCGGTGTCCTGCCCGACGTGTGGGTGCTTGAGCTGTCCAGCTTCCAGCTCGAAACGACGACGAGCCTCGCCTGCGATGCAGCCACGGTGCTCAACATCACGCAGGACCATCTGGACTGGCACGGCACCATGGCGGCCTACGTGCAGGCGAAGGAGCGCATCTTCGCTGCCGGCACGGTGCGCGTGCTCAATCGCGACGATGCGACGGTGGCCGCACTGACGGGCAAGCGGGCGCGAGTCGTGACCTTTGGCGCCGAGGCGCCCGCGCAGCCGGAGGCTTTCGGACTGGTGCGCGACGCCGGCATCAGCTGGCTCGCCTGGGCCGAGGACACCAGCCTGCCGGCGCGCCGACGCAAGGCGGGCGCCGCGACTGTCGAGACGGCGCCGGAGGTTCACGTGCACCGACTGATGCCGGTCGATGCACTGCAGATCCGCGGCCGCCACAACGCGCTCAACGCACTGGCTGCGCTGGCGCTGGCGCGCGCGATCGGTCTGCCGCTGGCGCCGATGCTGCACGCGCTGCGGGAGTATCGCGGTGAGCCGCATCGCGTCGAACTGGTCGCCAGCGTCGCCGGCGTCGAGTACTACGACGACAGCAAGGGCACCAATGTCGGCGCCACCGCTGCCGCGCTCGACGGGCTGGGTGCCGAAGGGCGGCGGCTGGTCGTGATACTCGGCGGCGACGGCAAGGGCCAGGACTTCACTCCGCTGGCGGCACCGGTGGCCCGTCATGCCCGCGCGGTGGTGCTGATCGGACGCGATGCGCCAGCGATCCGCTCGGCACTTGGCGCGACCGGCGTCGCGCTGATCGATGCCGGCTCGCTGCCGCAGGCAGTCGAGCGGGCAACCCGCGAGGCGCAGGCGGGCGACGCCGTGCTGCTGTCCCCGGCCTGCGCCAGCTTCGACATGTTCCGCGACTACCGGCACCGTGCCGAGGTCTACGTCGACGCGGTGCGCGAGCTCGCCGCGGAGGCCGGGCAGCCATGCTGATGCGCGCACTCGTCGATCGACTCGCCGCGCGGCGGCCACGCCGGCGCCCGGTGGTGGAGGCCGGTGGCGCCGTCATGGCGCTGGCCGGGCTGGGCGGCGCCGCGCGGGGCGGCTTGCAGCGGGATGCGCTGCCGGCGGTCGACCGCGCCCTGATCGGGGTGGTGCTCGCGCTGATCCTGCTCGGCACCGTGATGGTTTACTCGGCCTCCATCTCGCTTGCCGACTCGCCCCGCTTCAACGTCGCGCCGACGCACTTCCTGCTGCGGCACCTGCTGGCGCTGGGCATCGCCTTCTGTGCCGCCGCCATCGCCTTCCAGGTGCCGATGGCGACCTGGCAGCGGCTGGCGCCATATCTGTTCGTTGGCGCCTTCGCGCTGCTGGTGCTGGTGCTGATCCCGGGCGTCGGCAAGGGCGTCAACGGTGCCAAGCGCTGGATTCCGCTCGGGCTGCTGAACCTGCAGCCCTCGGAACTGATGAAGGTGGCCTGCGTGCTGTATGCGGCCAACTTCACCGTGCGCAAGCAGGACTATATGCACCACTTCGGCAAGGGCTTCATGCCGATGGCGATCGTGATGGGTGCCATCGGCGTGCTGCTGCTGTTGCAGCCGGATCTCGGTGCCTTCGGCGTGATCGTCGCCATCAGCATGGGCATCCTGTTTCTCGGCGGCGTCAACGGCCGGCTGTTCGCGGCGATCACGGTCGTGCTGGCGCTGGCCTTCGCCGCGGTGATCTGGCTGTCGCCATGGAGGCGCGAGCGCATCTTTGCCTATCTCGATCCGTGGTCGGAAGCCAATGCGCTGGGCAAGGCCTATCAGCTGTCGCACTCGCTGATCGCCTTCGGGCGCGGCGAGTGGTTCGGCGTCGGCCTCGGCGGCAGCGTCGAGAAGCTGCACTACCTGCCGGAGGCCCACACCGACTTCATCCTCGCGGTGCTCGGCGAGGAACTCGGCCTGGTCGGCGTGCTGACGGTCGTCGTGCTGTTCTACTGGCTGGTCAAGCGGGCCTTCGAGATCGGTCGCCAGGCGATCGCACTCGAGCGGACCTTCGCCGGCCTGGTGGCGCAGGGCGTCGGGCTGTGGATCGGCGTGCAGGCCTTCATC
>JALORV010000176.1 GCA_025458735.1 Burkholderiaceae bacterium
GCTGGTGCGGGTCGCGCGCCCGGATGGCGCCCAGGAAGTCGGCGACAGTGGTGTGGTTCAAGCGGGGGTCTCCGTGGCGGCTGGCTGCTACCTGATGGGAAGCGTCGATCGTATCGGACCAAACTGTCGCGCCTGGCGCGCCGACCGCGTTCGTCAGTGGATGACGTTACCGACTGGCCGGGACGGCGACACCGGTCACGGGCACAGACTCGATGGTCGCTGCGCAGAGTGACTGGTGACTGAGGTGTTGCGGCGCTTCGAGGCCACGGGCATCGAATGACCGGTGATCGCGCCGGCGGCCATTCGCGCCCAGCTCCACGAGTGACTCAGTTCAGTCTGAAGCAGGTATTCGGTCTGTGCCGGTCAAGTCCAGCAGATGGCCGAGTGGAGCTAACCGATTTTCGCCGGCGAACGGCCCGTGTACATCAGATTGCCGACCTTCGGGTTCGGACAGCGGCGCCGTCAGACCGCGGTGACGTTGAACAGATCGCAGAGCTCGTCCACCTGCCGCGCCTTGAGCTTCTCGGTGCGCAGCTTGCGGAGCCCGCTGCGCTCGAATATGGCGTAGGCGAACCCCTTGTTCATCTGCCGCGACACGTACCGGATCCCGTCCCATCGCGGGCTCGAACCGTGGATTGCCCGTGCCCAGGCCTGGCTCGTCGTGTAGTCGCTCGATGCGCTGATGTCGTTGTTCAGACCCAGGGCCTTAAGCGCCGCCCCGGTCAGGTCAGCCAGCACCAGCGTCTTGCGCCGTTCGCAAGCAAACCGCACGACCGAACGTTCGGTCAGTTCGGCGGTCGGCACCTCGTGGCTCCCGCCGAGGAACCGCCCGCACTCATGAATGACGCTCTCTGCGAAGGCTACCTCGATGGTGCTGGCGGTGTAGCAGGTGCCGAACGCGTCGGCACCGCCAGGATCTGGATCATCAAAGCGGTAGACGCCGGCCGACCAGTACGGCTCGGCAGCCGGACGCCGGCTCAAGCGCACGAGCGACGCGACTTCGATCCTGGTCGGTCGAAGCAGATCCTCGAAGGAGCCGGGCTCAGGCAGCCGCAGTGACACGCGAGGCGCCTCGCTCGCGCGCCCATGCCGCGGCCAGGCGCTCCACCTTGGCCAAAGCAGTCCCCGCCTCCAGAGCGGCGGCAACGCTCTTTCCTGCTAGGGCGCCATGCTCGCGCAGCCAGAACATCAGCTTCTCACTGGCGCCGAGGTCGCCGAGCGCGCGGCAGATGGCTGCCACGGCCTCGCGATCCATTCCCAGGAATGCCTGCGGGTAGTAAAGCCGGTTGCCGACCTTCACTGCAAAGACTTCGCCACGGTCTGCGGCCGGCGCCAACGCTTGGCGCGTCAGCCCCCAGGCCCGCGCGAGTTGCTCGCCGGGCACGACGAGGCCATCCTTGACCCACTGGACACGCGCCGCCTCGCCGCGCGCGGTCGCACCGCGAAGGCCGCCAGTGGCCTGAGCGTGCTGGTTGTCCGCGGCAGGGGACTGGGCGTGCGCCACTCGGGCTCGAACACCCCGCGTCCTTGGCAGTTGCGTACCTTGCTTGCTGACGGCCGAGCGCAAGCTGCCCAGGTCTTCGCTGAGACGCCCAACGGTGGCCTCGAGCTGCGCGATGCGGCGCAGCAGGACGGGAGTGCTGAGATCGTTACTCATAAGTAAATTATAAGCAAATCCCGACAACCGAGCAAATGCAGCAAATGGAGTAAGGCGCTGACGCTGACAGGTGACGGGCGCGACAGTCCGCTTCTCGTGCTGACCAGGGGCGAGCCAAGCCTGAACCCGGCGGTGCAGGTCTGGAACGAAAGTGTTCTTGTCACTGCTATGCCGATAACTAATATTAGCGGCATAGCGCCATCGTCGGCGTAAGCTTCGCTGCGTGGAAACCGGCCTGTCTGTAACCGCAACGCCGCTGTCACTGCCTGACGCGGCTTCGCTTGCTGCACTTCGGGCCTGGCATGAGGGCCTGTCGTCGAGGGATGCGGTGTCGCGGTACTTCGGAAGAGCTCGGGCGGCCGGCCAATCGTCGCGCGGCGTCATCGGGGCGATCCGTCGTGAAATCGCGGCCTTCGTCAAGTCGCGCCACCGGGACGACCTGGCCAAGCTCTTCACCGGACCTGCCCGCAAAGGCCCCGCGGCCGCCCGCGCCATGGCCGCCGCCATCGAGCAGCTCCGAAGCGCAGCGGACCCGGTTCCCCTGATCGGCGACGGCGTCGACCTCTGGCTCGCGCCCCGTGTCGCCGCAGTGCTGCGCCGGGCTGGCATCAAGACCTTGGCAGACCTCACGCTTCGAGTACCGCGCCGCAGGCGTTGGTGGGTCGACATCGACGGCCTCGGTGCCGCCGGTGCGCGTCAGGTCGAGGCCTTCTTCGCCGAGCATGCAGACCTGACCGACCGTGCCCGCGCTTTGCTGGTCACCACGGCGACATCGGAGGTGGTTCACTGGGAGAAACTCGTCGTTCCACGCGAGGTCGACGGCAGCATGGGCCTGCATCGTGCGCCGCGCGCGTCATGCGTCCTGCGGGCTGACAACGACTACGCGGCGGTCCAGGCTTGGCTGTCGCTGCATGAAGCGCCCGCCACGCAGCGGGCCTACCGCAAGGAAGCCGAGCGGCTGATCCTGTGGGCCATCGTCGAGCGCGGCGTCGCACTGTCCTCGCTGGCCACCGAGGATGCCTTGGCCTATCGAGCCTTCTTGCGGCAACCGACACCGAGGCAGCGCTGGGTAGGGCCGGCATCACCTCGCAGCTCGAGCGAGTGGAGGCCGTTCGCGGGCGGCCTGTCCACGCGCTCCAGGGCCTATGCGCTGTCCGTGCTGAGCTCGATGTTTCGTTGGCTGGTCGAACAGCGGTACGTGCTGGCCAACCCGTTCGCGGGCATCAAGGTCCGCGGCGCCAGGCAGGCGACCCTGGACACGACGAGATCCTTCTCCGAGGGAGAGTGGAAGCTCGTCAGGACGGTCGCCGAGGGCCTGGAGTGGTCACACGGCTGGCAGCCAGACGCCGCCCAAAGGCTTCGCTTCCTGATCGACTTCAGCTACAGCACAGGGCTGCGTGCTGGCGAACTGGTGCACGCCACGCTGGGATCCATCGAGGTCGACGCGCACGGCGATCACTGGCTGCACGTGGTCGGCAAAGGCAGCAAGGCCGGCAAGGTGGTGCTGCCGGGGCTGGCGCGCGGGGTTCTTGACAAGCACCTGGCTCAGCGCGGCCTCCCCGTGACGCCAGCGAAGTGGAACCCGGCCACGCCGTTGCTCGGCCGCCTCGATGGCGAGGCCGGCATTACGTCCAAGCGGCTGTGGGCGATCGTGAAGAGGTTCTTCGCCACGACGGCGGATGTCCTGGCCGATACGAATCCCGCGCTGGCCGAAAAGCTGCGGCGGGCCACGCCTCACTGGATGCGCCACACGCACGCGACCCACGCGCTTCAGCGCGGGGCCGAACTGACGACGGTGCGCGACAACCTGCGGCACGCGTCGTTGTCGACAACATCCATGTACCTGCACTCGGACGACCTTCGCCGGGCGAAGCAGATCGGTGGGGCGTTCGAGGCGCCGGCGCCGTGATCGGCCGGGGCGGGTCGAAGCGTGTCAATCTGCACCGAAAGCACAGGAGGTCCGCGAGAGGCGGTTTTGCAAGTGCTTGTCGCTGTTGGACTTCTTGCGGGCCAGCGTGTCAGTTTGCAGGGAGAATACGTTTACCCCAAGGACCACAGCTGCGGCAGGGCAAGCTCGCGCCAGCTTTGCCACACCCGGCCGGCCGCGGCCGGCAACGAGGTCAGCACGCGGCCAGGCGCCATCTGCGCCATGAACACCTGATAGACGCCTTCCTTGGCGCCCGCCAACGCCTTGCTGGCCACCACGGTGCGGCCCGCGACCAGATAGGT
>JALORV010000177.1 GCA_025458735.1 Burkholderiaceae bacterium
TTCAGGCGGGCGATGGAGGACTCGCTGGCGACCGGGCTCGCAGTGTTCGACCGGCTCGGCGTGATCCGGCACGTCAATGCGGCCTTCACGCAGCTCAGCGGCTGGGCGCCGGCCGACCTGGTCGGCAGGAGCGCACCCTTTCCCTTCTGGCCGCCCGGCGAGTTTGCCGACCACCAGGCCCGCCTGCGCTCCATGCTGGAGGGCAAGGCGCCGGCGAGCGGCTACGAACTGAAGGTGCTGCGGCGGGACGGGACGATGTTCGATGCGCGCATGTATGTCTCGCCGCTGCTGTCGGACGACGGCGAGCAGCTGGGCTGGATGTCGGCGATGGCCGACATCACCGAGCCCAAGCGCACCAGCGAACAGCTGGCCGCCGCACACGAGCGCTTCACGACCGTGCTGCAATCGCTCGACGATGCCGTGTCGGTGGTGGCCCCGGCGACGGCCAGCTTCGAAGGACCGGGCCGCGAGGAGCTTCTGTTCGCCAACCGCGGCTATCGGGAGCTATACGGCCAGGACTCCGCCGGCCACCTGCGGCTGCAGGAAGCGCTGTCGGCGCAGATCGGCGCACTGGCCGGCTCCGTCTACGACGCGACGCTGCGACGCTGGTTCGATGTGCGCACGCGCGAGGTGCGCTGGGTCGACGGCCGTGTCGTGCGCCTGCAGATCGCCACCGACGTCACCGAGCGCAAGGCCACCGAAGAGATCGTCCGGCAGCAGCAGGAAAAGGTGCAGCTCACCTCGCGCCTGATGACGATGGGCGAGATGGCCTCGTCGCTGGCGCACGAGCTGAACCAGCCGCTGACGGCGATCAGCAACTACAGCCTCGGCACCGTCTCGCGCCTGCGCAGCGGGCAGGCCACGCCGTCCGAACTGCTGCCGGCGCTCGAGAAGACCGCCGGACAGGCGCAGCGCGCCGGCAACATCATCCGGCGCATCCGCGAGTTCGTGAAGCGCGCCGAGCCGCGCCGGCGCCCGACTCCGGCCACGCGCGTCGTCGAGGACGCCATCGCCTTCGCGGAGATCGAGGCCGCCAAGAAGCAGATCACGATCCGTACCGAGGTGCCGTCCGACCTGCCGCCGCTGCAGGTCGATCCGATCCTCATCGAGCAACTGCTGCTCAACCTGTTGAAGAACGCGATCGACGCGATGGACGCAGCCGTCGTCCGCCGCATCGATCTGGTCGTGCGGCGCGTCGACGACATGGCCGAGTTCGCCGTCATCGACCGCGGCTGCGGCGTGCCCCCGGAGCATCGCGCCAGCCTGTTCCAGCCATTTTTCAGCACGAAGGCCGATGGCATGGGCATGGGGCTCAACATCTGCCGTTCGATCGTCGAATTCCACCAGGGCCGGCTGCACTTGGAGGAAAACCCTGAGGGCGGGACGATCTTCCGCTTCACGCTGCCGCTTGCGGCACCGCACGCCGTCGACCAGAATGCGCCCTCCCCGGCAACGCGATGATGACGATGGAAAACGAAGATGCGCTCGGCGTGGTCTATGTGGTCGACGATGACGACGCGGTGCGCGATTCCCTGCAGTGGCTGCTCGAAGCCAGCCGCTACCGCGTGATCGGCTTCGACAGCGCCGAGAAGTTCCTGGCGGCGCACGACCCGGCGGCGATCGCCGTGGCCATCATCGACGTCCGCATGCCGGGCATGAGCGGCCTCGAGCTGCAGGACGAGCTGATCGCGCGCAACGTGCCTTATCCCGTGATCTTCATCACCGGACACGGCGACGTGCCGATGGCGGTGACGACGATGAAAAAGGGCGCGGTCGACTTCATCGAGAAGCCGTTCGACCAGGGCGCGCTCAAGGAACTCGTGGAGCGCATGCTGACCGAAGCCCGCGCGCGTGCTTCCGAGACAGAGCGGCGCCGGCTGAGCGAGGCGTTGATGGCGCGACTCACCGCGCGCGAGCAGCAGGTGCTCGAACGCATCGTCGCCGGCCGGCTGAACAAGCAGATCGCCGACGACCTCGGCATCTCCATCAAGACGGTCGAGGCGCACCGCGCCAACATCATGGACAAGCTCAACGCCAACACGGTGGCCGACCTGATGCGCACCGTACTGGCGGGAGGCGGGCTGCGCCAATAGACCGGCATTGCCTCGGTAAACTGCCGGGTTTCGCCCGGAGGAACCGCGGTATGTCCGCTCGAATCATCGACGGCAAGGCGCTCGCCGCATCACTGCGGGCCGAGCTGGGTCCGCGCATCGCCCGCGCCGCCGCCGCCGGCCAGACCCCGGGGCTGGCCGTCGTGCTGGTGGGCGATGATCCGGCCTCGGCGGTCTACGTACGCAACAAGATCCAGGCCTGCCAGGACATCGGCATCCGGTCGGTGGCCGAGCGGCTGCCCGCCGCGACCACCGAGTCCGAGCTGCTCGCGCTGATCGCGCGACTGAACGCCGATCCTTCGCTGCACGGCATCCTGGTACAGCTGCCACTGCCGACACACATCGACGCGCAGACCATCGTCGAGGCCATCGCCTTCGACAAGGATGTCGACGGCCTGCACGCAACCAACGCCGGCTTGACCCTGATGGGCGTGCCGCATTTCCGGTCGTGCACGCCCTACGGCGTGATGAAGATGATAGAGACCACTGGCGTGCCGATCAGCGGCAAGCACGCGGTGGTGCTGGGCCGCTCCAACATGGTCGGCAAGCCGATGGCGATGCTGCTGCTGGCGGCCGACGCCACGGTGACGATCGCGCACAGCCGGACGCGGGATCTGCCGGCCTTGACGCGGCAGGCCGACATCCTGGTGGCCGCGGTCGGCCGCCGGGCACTCGTCACGGCAGACATGGTCAAACCGGGCGCGATCGTGATCGACGTCGGCACCAATCGCACACCCGAAGGCCGGCTGGCCGGCGATGTCGACTTCGCGGGCGTGCGCGAGGTCGCCGGCTGGATCACTCCCGTGCCCGGCGGCGTCGGTCCGATGACGATCACGATGCTGCTGGTGAACACGGTGGAAGCGGCAGAGCGTCGTGCCGGGCTGCCACTGACGGCCTGAACCGCGGCGCCAGACGCCGTAATCGAGGAAGAAACCAGGATGGACAATCCGCTGCTGCAGCTAGACAGGCTGACGCCGTTTGACCGCGTGCGCCCGGAGCACGTGACGCCGGCCATCGACACGCTGCTCGACGCGGCACGACAGGCCGTCGAGCGCGCCTCGCAGGCCGACGCCCCGCTGTCGTGGCAGGGCGTGGTCGAGCCGCTCGAGGAAGCCACCGACCGGCTGGCGCGCGCGTGGAGCGCGGTGTCGCACATGAACGCAGTGGTCGACACGCCGGAGCTGCGGGCCCAGTACAACGCCAATCTGCCGCGCCTGATCGCCTTCTGGTCGGAACTCGCGCAGCACCCGGCGCTGTACCAGCGCTTCAAGTCGCTGGCGGCACTGGAAGAGTTCGCGCACTGGCCGGCGGCACGCCGCCAGGTCATCGAGCATGAACTGCGCGACTTTCGACTGGGCGGTGCCGAACTGGACGAAGCGCGAAAGCTACGTTTCCGCCAGGTTCGCGAACGGGAGTCGGAACTCGGCACCCGCTTCGCCGAGAACCTGCTCGATGCCACCAACGCCTTCACGCTGCACATCACCGACCGGGCCGGGCTCGCCGGTGTGCCGGACGACGCCCTGCAGATGTTCCGGGAGGCCGCTGCGGCCGACGGCCTCGACGGCTACAAGCTGACGCTGCAGTATCCGAGCTACTCGGCGGTGCTCGACTACGCCCATGATCGCGCGCTGCGCGAGCGGCTGTATCGCGCCTACGTGACGCGCGCTTCGGAACTGGGCAATCCGGCCTGGAACAACGGCCCGCTGATGGTCGAGCTGCTGCGACTGCGCCGCGAACACGCCGAGCTGCTCGGGCACGCGAGCTTTGCCGAGGT
>JALORV010000178.1 GCA_025458735.1 Burkholderiaceae bacterium
CCTCGGGGAACAGCTCCTTGACCGCATAGGCAAGCAGGTGCGCTGTCGAGTGTCGCAGCACCTCGACGCCGTCCGCGTCGCGATCCGTCACGATGGCGACCTCGGCATCGCGCTCGATCAGATGCGAGGTATCGACCAGGTTGCCATCGACGCGGCCGGCCAGCGCCGCCTTGGCCAGGCCAGGGCCGATCGCGGCCGCCACGTCGGCAACACGCACGGGAGCGTCGAATTGACGCTGCGAACCGTCAGGCAATCGTATCGAGATCATCGGAATCTCCAGGCGAAAAAAAAGTGCGGGCGAGCCGCACTTTGTCCGCAAAGTCGCGCTCGTCCTCGGAATCAGCCGTCCGTGGTGCGAGTTCGAAGCATTTCTCCGCGTCCTTTGCGTCTTGGAGTAAGTGGTAGGCGCGATTGGACTCGAACCAACGACCCCCACCATGTCAAGGTGGTGCTCTAACCAGCTGAGCTACGCGCCTGCAGGTGGCGAAGTATATCAGCGACACCGCGCTCCCCCGCGGCTGCCCTCCGTCGAACCGGCCAGGCCACGGCGATGGCGCCCGCCCGCCAGCCGGCTGAAGCAGAACCGAGTTCATGGAGAGGTCATCGTTCGCACCTAGATTGCCGTCATCACCGTTTCGATGGCTTCGCCCCGATGACCCTTCCGGATCAGCACCATCAGCACCTGGACAACGAGACGCGCCGCGCACCGTCGGCAGAGCCGCGACTGACGGTCGGACTGGCGCACTCGGCCGCAGATGTCGCCGATGCGCAGCGGCTGCGCTACAAGGTCTTCGCAGAGGAAATGGGCGCCCGTGTCGGCGACGCGGCGACCGGCCTCGAAGCCGACGACTTCGACTTCGAGTGCGACCACCTGATCGTGCGCGACCTCGACACCCTGCGCGTGGTGGGTACCTATCGAATCCTGCCGCCGCATCGCGCCCGCGCGATCGGCCGCCTCTACGCGGAGCGAGAGTTCGATCTTTCCCGTCTGCGCCACCTGGCGCCGGCCATGATCGAGGTGGGCCGTTCCTGCGTGCACCGCGACTACCGGACCGGCAGCACGATCCTGCTGCTGTGGGCCGGCCTCGCCCGTTATCTGCGCGCCGGCGGCTACCACCACCTGATCGGCTGCGCCAGCGTGCCGCTGGCCGACGGCGGCGGCACGGCGGCGCGAGTGAGGCTGGATCTGCAGAAGCACCTGACGCCGGCCGAGTACCGGGTCTTTCCGCGACTGCCCTTCCCGTTCGGTCGCCTCGGAGCCGCCGAACGCGCCGAGATGCCGCCGCTGCTGAAGGGTTACCTGCGGGTCGGCGCGCGCATCTGCGGCGAGCCGGCGTGGGACCCCGACTTCAACACGGCGGACTTCCTCGTCTGGCTGTCGCTCGACAACCTGCATCCGCGGTACGCGCGCCACTTCGAGCTGCTGGCGGCGCAGCCGGAGCACAGCGGAACGCCATCGGCAGCAATCGCACCGTCGATGCCAGCCTGAGACAAAGGCACCCGCAGGCTATCGCCGCCGCACCGCGATCACTGCCTTGACCTCCCGCAGCAGGGCCGACACGCGGGCAATCTCCGCGGCGCTGCGCACTTCGACCGTAAAGCCCATGCGGGCCTCGCCCTTCTGGCTCTGCGTCGCGACGCCGACCACGTTCATCTTCTCGCGCGCAAACACTTCCGAGATGTCGCGCAGCAGACCGGGGCGGTCCTGCGCGAACACCATCAGCTCCACCGGATACAGCGCGTCGGCCTGTGTGCCCCAGGCTACTTCGACCACGCGCTCGGGCTCCCGCTGGATCAGCGACTGCAGGTTCGAGCAGGCGGCGCGATGGATGGAGACGCCGCGCCCGCGCGTGACGTAGCCGCCGATGTCGTCGGGCGGCGCGGGCCGGCAGCAGCGGGCCAGCTGGGTCAGCAGCGAATCGACGCCAACGACGAGGACCTTGCCGCGCCCGGGCGGCGCTTCACGCGGCTTTCCCGCCAGCGGCTGGGCTTCCTCGACGGGCGCGGCCGGCGCGATCGCCTGTTCGATCGAACGCAGGCTGAACTCCTCCTTGGTCGCCGCGGCGCACAGTTCGTCGACCCGCTCGAAGCCGAGCTTTCGCGCCAGCTCCTCCAGCCGGATCGCCGTCCTGCCCAGGCGCTGCAGTTCCTTCTCGACAATCTCGCGTCCGGCCACGACCGATTGCTCGAATTCGAGTGCGTTGAACCATTGCCTGACCTTGGCCCGCGAACGCGCACTGCGCAGAAAGCCGAGTTCGACATTGAGCCAGTCGCGGCTGGGCCCGCCGGTCTTGGCGGCGATGATCTCCACCGTCTGGCCGGTGGCGAGCGGTGTGTTGAGCGGCACCATCGCGCCGTCGACCCGGGCACCCCGGCAGCGATGCCCCAGCTCGGAATGGATATGGAAGGCAAAGTCGATCGGCGTGCTGCCGGCCGGCAGCTCCACCACGCGCGCTTGCGGCGTCAGCACATAGATGCGCTCGTCGCCCACCGGGCCGCCGGACGGCGGCGCATCGACCTCGTCGCGCCAGGCCAGCAGCTGGCGCAGCCAGGCGACGCGCTGCTCGTCGTCCTCGCGTCCCTTGCCGCCTTCCTTGTAGCGCCAGTGCGCGGCGACGCCCAGTTCGGCATGCTCATGCATCCGCCGCGTGCGGATCTGGACTTCGAGCGTGCGCCCGGCGTCGTCGCCGACGACGGTATGCAGCGACTGATAGCCGTTGGCCTTCGGCCGCGCGATGTAGTCGTCGTACTCGCTGGCCACCGGTGTCCAGGTCGAGTGCACCAGGCCCAGCACCTGGTAGCACTGCGGCACCTCGTCGACGATGACGCGCAGGCCGCGCACGTCGTACACGCGCTCGAACGGCAGGTCCTTGGCGCGCATCTTGTTCCAGATGCTGTAGATGTGCTTGGGCCGCCCGCTGATCTCGGCGCGCAGCCCGGCCTCGGCCACCAGGCGGCGCAACCGCGCGAGCGATTCGTCGATGAAGCTCTCCCGTTCGGCCCTTCTTTCGTCGAGCAGGCGCGCCACCGACTTGTAGGTTTCAGGCTCGAGGAAGCGGAAGGAGAGGTCCTCGAGTTCCCACTTGAGCTGCCAGATGCCGAGCCGGTTGGCGAGCGGGGCGTAGAGGTCGAGCGTCTCGCGCGCGAAGGGCTCCGCGCCCGCAGCACGGGTCAGCGCGTAGTAGCGCAGCGTCTGCAGACGGGAGGCGAGCCGCAGCAGCACCACGCGCAGGTCGTTGGCCATCGCCAGCAGCATGCGACGCAGCGCCTCGGCCTCGTCGGCCCGCGGTCGGCCACGCAGGTCCTCGCGCGCCCGGGTCAGCTCCGACAGCCGCATCAGTTGCCGCAGGTCCGCCACCAGCTGCGCGACGGCAGGCCCGAAGCGGCTGCGCAGCCAGTCGTCCGGCTCGCGCAGTACGTCGTACACGCCGAACAGGCGCGCCGCCTGAATCAGGTCGGCGTCGGGACGCAGCCTGGCCACGATGGCAACGATGCCATCGGCATGCGCAATGAAGGATTCGCCCGTGCGCAGGGTGCGGCCGGCATACAGCGGTTCGACCAGCGCGCGCGTGGCCGCATCGCCTGCAGCAGCATCGGCGACAGGTGTTTCGTCGGCGGCGGGCGGATTCGACAGCATGCTTGAATTATCCCGCGTTGCGCGTGCCGCTCGCCATCGGACGCGGCACAGCGGGAGAAGGCATCGCGGCGGTGTCCTGCGGCCTGCCGCGGGCGTTCGGTCCCGGTGCGCTCGGCGAAGCATGCGGCAGAATCGCGCCATGCTCAGGGCCTGGCTCGACCGGATCACGCGCAGCGAGGTGCAGATTCCCGATGCGCTGTGGGACGACGCAGTTGCCGCGGTTCCCTTTCTGGCGCG
>JALORV010000179.1 GCA_025458735.1 Burkholderiaceae bacterium
GCACAAACTGCGCGACGACCCGATCCTGAAGTTCCTGATCGTCTCGCTGTCGTTCTACGGCATGTCGACCTTCGAAGGGCCGATGATGTCGATCAAGACCGTCAATGCGCTCTCCCACTACACCGACTGGACCATCGGGCACGTGCACTCCGGCGCGCTCGGCTGGGTCGGGCTGATCTCGATCGGCGCCATCTACTTCCTGCTGCCGCGCCTTTATGGCCGTGCCGAGATGTACAGCGTGCGGCTGGTGACGACGCACTTCTGGGTGGCGACCATCGGCATCGTCCTGTACATCGCGGCGATGTGGATCGCCGGCGTTATGCAGGGCCTGATGTGGCGCGCGGTCAACGACGACGGCACGCTCACCTACACGTTCATCGAGAGCGTGAAGGCCACCTATCCGTTCTACGTGATCCGCCTGCTCGGTGGCCTTCTTTACCTCGCGGGCATGTTCCTGATGGCCTGGAACATGTTCAAGACGATCGCCGCCGGCAAGGCCGTCGAGGCGCCGATCCCGGCTGCAGTGGCACACGCCTGACACCGACTGCACGCAAGCTCAAGGAATCGCAATGAACCTTACCCACGACAAGATCGAGCGAAGCGTTCCGCTGCTGATCGTCCTCGTCATTCTGACCATCGCGGTCGGCGGCCTGGTGGAGATCGTGCCGCTGTACTTCCAGCGCGAGGTGATCACGCCGGTCAAGGGCATCCAGCCCTACGAGCCGCTGCGCCTGGTCGGCCGCGACATCTACATCCGCGAAGGCTGCTACAACTGCCACTCGCAGATGATCCGGCCGTTCCGCGCCGAGACGCTGCGCTACGGCCACTACTCGGTGGCTGGAGAGTTCGTCTTCGACCATCCGTTCCAGTGGGGCAGCAAGCGCACCGGCCCCGACCTGGCGCGCGTCGGCGGCCGCTACTCCGACGAATGGCACCGCATCCACTTCAACAATCCGCGCGACGTGGTGCCGGAATCGAACATGCCAGCCTATCCCTGGCTCGAGAAGACCAAGCTGGACGGCACCGACATCCAGGCGCGCATGAAGGCGCTGCGCACGGTCGGCGTGCCCTACACCGACGAGCAGATCGGCAAGTCACCCGAGGCGCTGAAGGGCAAGACGGAACTCGATGCGGTGATTGCCTACCTGCAGGGGCTGGGCGTCGAACTCAAGGGGCTGCGCTAGCCATGGACCTGAACGACGCGCGCGCCCTGCTGACGCTGCTGGGTTTCGTCGGCTTCCTCGCCATCGTGGCCTGGGCCTACAGCAAGGGCGCAAAGAAGGGATTCAAGGAAGC
The DNA here is from genome assembly GCA_025458735.1 of Burkholderiaceae bacterium. The sequence goes on from JALORV010000179.1 coordinate 1,297, forward strand.
TTCGGAGCTGCCGTTCGCCGACCAGGAGTCGGCGCTGCGCAGCGGTGAACAGGGGAAGATGAGATGAATGACGTCGGAGCGAGCGGCTTCACCAGCGCCTTCTGGGATTACTACGTTGCGATCATCACGATCGTCTCGGTGCTGGGCTGCGCGGTTTTCCTCTGGATGCAGAGCCGGCGCACGGTCAAGGCAAAGATCAACGCGCAGGGCGAGATCGAGACCACCGGCCACGTGTGGGACGGCGATCTGCAGGAGTACCACAACCCGATGCCACGCTGGTGGATCTGGCTGTTCTACCTCACCGTGTTCTTCTCGATCGTCTACCTGATCCTGTATCCGGGGCTCGGCACGCAGTGGCAGGGCGTGCTGCGCTGGACGCAGTCGGGCCAGTACCAGGCCGAGGTCAAGGCGGCCGATGCGCGCTTCGGCCCGATCTTCGCCGCCTACGCGGCGCAGCCGATCGAGCAGGTCGCGGCCGACGCCCGCGCGCGCCAGATGGGCGAGCGCATCTTCCTCAACAACTGCGCGCAGTGTCATGGTTCGGACGCGCGCGGCTCGCGCGGCTTCCCGAACCTGGCCGACGGCGACTGGCTGTACGGCGGCGCCCCCGCAACGATCGTCGCCACCCTGACCGAGGGCCGCAACGGCGTGATGCCGCCGATGGGAGCCGCGGTGGGTGGCAAGTCCGATGTCGAAGATGTCGCCAACTACGTGCTGTCGCTGTCGGGCTCCGCGCACGACTCGGTCAAGGCGATCCGCGGCAAGGCCAAGTTCGACACCGTCTGCGCGGCCTGCCATGGTGCCGACGGCAAGGGCAACCAGGCGCTCGGCGCGCCCAACCTGACCGACAAGGTCTGGCTGTACGGCGGCAGCGTGGCCACGATTTCGGAAACCATCAACGCCGGCCGCAACAACCTGATGCCGAAGTTCAAGGACATCCTGACGGGGCCCGAGATCCATCTGGTGGCGGCCTATGTCTGGTCGCTGACCAACGATGCGAAGGCGGCTGCGCCGCCGGCGGCACCGTCGAAGTGACGCATGAACGACGAGCGCGGCGCCCCCTCCCGGCGCCGCGATCGTCTCAGGAAGGCAAGACCCTATGACAGACGCGGTCGAAATCCGCGCAGACGCCGCGAAATCGAAGAGCGCCCCGGCCGTTGCGGCAGCGGGCGTCGCGCGCGAAGTCGAGATCCAGCTGTACGCCAGGCGCGAGGAAATCTACCCGCGCCAGAAGATCGGCGACTCGCTCGGGCTGTTCCAGAAGTGGCGCTGGGCCACGGTCTGGATCACGCAGATCGTCTTCTACGGCCTGCCGTGGCTGCAGTGGAACGGCCGGCAGGCGCTGCTGTTCGACCTGGCGGCGCGCAAGTTCTACATCTTCGGCATGGTGCTGTGGCCGCAGGACATCATCTACCTGACGGCCCTGCTGATCATCGCGGCACTGTCGCTCTTCCTGTTCACCGCCATCGGTGGCCGGCTGTGGTGCGGCTATGCCTGTCCGCAGACGGTCTACACCGAGATCTTCATGTGGATCGAGCGCCAGATCGAAGGCGACCGTGCGCGCCGCATGAAGCTCGACAAGGAGCCGGCGTCGGCACGCAAGTTCGCGCTGAAGGCGGCCAAGCACGGCGTCTGGATCGCGGTGGCGCTGTGGACCGGGTTCACCTTCGTCGGTTACTTCACGCCGATCCGCGAACTGGCGGTCGAAGTGGCGACCCTTGCCGCCGGCGGCTGGTCGCTGTTCTGGATCCTGTTCTACGGATTTGCCACCTACGGCAATGCGGGCTGGATGCGAGAGCAGGTCTGCAAGTACATGTGCCCGTATGCGCGCTTCCAGAGCGCGATGTTCGATCCGGACACGCTGATCGTCACCTACGACCGCGACCGCGGCGAACCGCGCGGCGTCGGCAGCAAGAAGTCGACGCGGACCGACCAGGGGCTGGGCGACTGCGTCGAGTGCAAGCTTTGCGTGCAGGTGTGCCCGACCGGCATCGACATCCGCAACGGCCTGCAGTACGAGTGCATCGGCTGCGCGGCCTGCATCGATGCCTGCGATCACGTGATGGTGAAGGCCGGCATGCCGAAAGGGCTGATCCGCTACTCGACCGAGCGGGCGCTCAAGGAGCACTACGCGGCGCGCGGCATCTGGGGCCACGTACTGCGGCCGCGCGTGCTGGTGTACTCGGGCATCCTGCTGGCCGTCACGGCCGCGCTGGTCGCCGCCGTCAGCGTGCGCGTGCCGCTGAAGGTCGATGTGATCCGCGACCGCGGCGCACTGGCCCGCGAGGCCGAAGACGGCCGCATCGAGAATACCTACCGGCTGCAGGTGATGAACACCAGCGAGCGGGCCCAGACCTACGCGCTGACTGCCAGCGGCCTGCCGGGGCTGGAGATCGACTCCGAGACGACGTTCGAGCTGCCCGGCGCCACGACGCGGCCGGTGCTGGTGCGTCTGCGCGCCCGTCCCGAGGATGTACCGCCGGGATCGAGCAAGGTCGTCCTCGGCGTCCGTTCGGTCGACACGCCGGGCGTCGCAGTCGAGGAGAAAACCGTCTTTCTGGGGTTGAAGCGCTGA
>JALORV010000180.1 GCA_025458735.1 Burkholderiaceae bacterium
TTGCTCACGGCGGCCCTTTCTTTTGCCGCACATGCCCAACCGTCGCCACGTGCACACGCGCTCGATCCGGGTCGACGCCTATGCGCGCGACGATGGACTATGGGATCTCGAGGCCCAGCTTACCGACACCAAGTCGCGCGACTTCCCGCTCGCCACCGGCATGCGGCCGGCCGGCGATCCGGTGCACGACATGACGCTGCGCGTCACCATCGACACGCGTGCCAACATCGTCGATGCCGTGGCCGAGTCGCGCTGGACGCCGTATCCCGGTTACTGTGACACCATCGGCCCCGACTACCGCAAGTTGATCGGCCTGAACCTGCTGCAGGACTTCCGTCGCCATGTGCAGGGCCGCCTGGGTGCCACCCACGGCTGCACGCACCTGACGGAACTGGCCAAGGTGCTGCCGACGGCGGCGGTGCAGGCCTTTGCCGGCGAAGTATTCAAGACACGCGATGCCGCTCACGCCGGTCATCTCGAGGAAGAAAAGATGCCGTGGCAGCTCGATCGCTGCCATGCGTTGCGGGTCGACGGGCCGGCGGTGGCCCGCTTTTATCCGCGCTGGCACCACCCGAAGCACGCGGCGGCCGCCACCAAGCCATCGATCAAGGACGGAGCCACGTCATGAAGATCCACGAATACCAGGGCAAGGAAGTGCTGCGCCGCTTCGGCGTGCCGGTGCCGCGCGGCCTGCCGGCCTTCAGCATCGAAGACGCGGTGAAGGCAGCGCAGACACTCGGCGGCCCCGTGTGGGTGGTGAAGGCGCAGATCCACGCCGGTGGGCGCGGCAAGGGCGGCGGCGTCAAGCTCGCGCGCTCGGTCGATGAGGTCAAGCAACGCGCCTCCGAGATCCTCGGCATGCAGCTCGTCACGCATCAGACCGGGCCGGCGGGGCAGAAGGTGCGCCGCCTGCTGATCGAGGAAGGCGCCGACATCGCCAAGGAGCTTTACCTCGGCATGGTGGTCGACCGTGCCACGCAGCGCGTCACGCTGATGGCGTCGAGCGAGGGCGGGATGGACATCGAGGAGGTCGCCGCCCACACCCCGGAAAAAATCCACAAGGTGCATGTCGATCCGGCGCTCGGCATGACCGATCACGACGCCGACGACATCGCGGTCAAGATCGGCGTGCCGGCCGCCAGCGTGCCGCAGGCGCGCGCGGTGCTGCAGGGGCTGTACAAGGCGTTCTGGGAAACCGACGCGTCGCTGGCCGAGATCAATCCGCTGATCCTCACCAAGGACGGCCGCGTGGTCGCGCTCGACGCCAAGTTCAACTTCGATTCGAACGCGCTCTACCGCCATCCCGACATCGTCGAGATGCGTGATCTCGATGAGGAAGACCCGGCCGAAGTCGAGGCGAGCAAGTTCGACCTGAGCTACATCCAGCTCGACGGCAACATCGGCTGCCTCGTCAATGGCGCGGGGCTGGCGATGGCGACGATGGACACGATCAAGCTGTTCGGCGGCGAGCCCGCCAACTTCCTCGACGTCGGCGGCGGCGCCACCGCCGAGAAGGTGACCGAGGCCTTCAAGCTGATGCTGCGCAACCCGGGCCTCAAGGCGATCCTCGTCAACATCTTCGGCGGCATCATGAAGTGCGACACCATCGCCGAGGGCGTGATCACCGCCTCGCGTGCGGTCGACCTCAAGGTGCCGCTGGTGGTGCGCATGAAAGGCACCAACGAGGAACTCGGCAAGAAGATGCTGAAGGACTCCGGGCTGCCCATCATTGCCGCCGACACGATGGCCGAGGCGGCCGAGAAAGTCGTCGCCGCCGCCCAGGGGCACTAGCCGGCCTACCGGCAAGACAAACGAGCAGACCATGAGCATCCTGATCGACAAGAACACCCGCGTGGTCACGCAGGGCATCACCGGCAAGACCGGCCAGTTCCACACGCGCGCCTGCCGTGATTACGCCAACGGCAAGGCCTGCTTCGTCGCCGGCGTGAACCCCAAGAAGGCGGGCGAGGACTTCGAAGGCATTCCGATCTTCGCCAGCGTGAAAGACGCCAAGGAAAAGACAGGCGCCAACGTCTCGGTCATCTACGTGCCACCGGCCGGTGCGGCGGAGGCGATCTGGGAAGCCGTCGACGCCGACCTCGACCTCGTCATCTGCATCACCGAGGGCATCCCGGTGCGCGACATGGTGGTGGTGCGCGACCGCATGCGCAAGCACAACAAGAAGACCCTGCTGCTCGGGCCCAACTGCCCCGGCACCATCACGCCGGACGAGATCAAGATCGGCATCATGCCGGGCCACATCCACCGCAAGGGCCGCATCGGCGTGGTCTCGCGCTCCGGCACGCTGACCTACGAAGCCGTGGCGCAGCTCACCGACCTCGGGCTCGGCCAGTCGAGCGCGGTCGGCATCGGCGGCGACCCGGTCAACGGCCTCAAGCACATCGATGTCCTGAAGCTTTTCAATGAAGACCCGGGCACCGACGCCGTGGTGATGATCGGCGAGATCGGCGGCACCGACGAAGAGATCGCGGCCGAGTGGGCCAAGAAGCACATGAAGAAGCCGGTCGTGGGCTTCATCGCCGGCGTCACCGCGCCGCCGGGCAAGCGCATGGGCCATGCCGGCGCGATCATCTCCGGCGGCAAGGGCACCGCGCAGGAGAAGCTCGCCGTGATGGAAGCCTGCGGCATCCGCACCACGAAGAATCCGTCGGAGCTCGGCAAGCTGCTGAAGAGCGTGCTGAAGTGAAGGCGACCCGGCGCCTGCCGGGAACGCAGCGGATAACGATGGCGCCGCAGAGCGCCGCTGGGGAGGGCAAGCATCGATGATGGCCTGGCTGATGAACCTGGAATGGGATGCCATCATCCAGATCATCATCATCGACATCCTGCTGGGTGGCGACAATGCCGTCATCATCGCGCTCGCCTGCCGCAACCTGCCGCTCAAGCACCGGCGGCAGGGCATTTTCTGGGGCGCTGCGGGCGCAATCATCCTGCGTGTCATCCTCATCACGGTCGCGGTCCAGCTGCTCACCGTGCCCTTTCTCAAGCTGGTGGGCGGCGTGCTGCTGCTGTGGATCGGCATCAAGCTGATCGCGCCTCCGGAAGAGGAAGGCGAGGGCGCCCATGGCAAGGTGCAGGCGAGCGACAAGCTCATCTCGGCCATCAAGACCATCATCGTCGCCGACTTCGTGATGTCGCTCGACAACGTGATCGCCATCGCCGGTGCCGCCGAGCAGGCCGACCCGAGCCAGCGCACCGGTCTCATCATCTTCGGCCTGCTGGTGTCGGTGCCGTTCATCGTGTTCGGCAGCCAGATCATCCTCAAGCTGCTCGACCGCTATCCGATCATCATCCTGCTCGGGGGTGCACTGCTTGGCTGGATCGCCGGCGGACTGATGGTCGGCGACCCGGTGGCGGCGCCGCACATTCCGCAGACCGACCTGGTGCGCTACCTCGCCAGCGCCGCGGGCGCTGCGTTCGTGGTGGCCGCAGCCAAGTACTTTGCATGGCGCCGGCGCGCGGCGGCCGGCGCCTGAGACGTATCCCGAACGCACCATGACCGTCGCCCTCGACTTCGCCCTGAAGACCCATCCGGGGCTGGTGCGTCCGCTCAACGAGGACGCCATCGGTGCCGATCCGTCGTGCGGCCTGTTCGCGCTGGCCGACGGCCTCGGCGGCTACAACGCCGGCGAAGTGGCGAGCGTGATGGCGATCAGCTCGGTGCTCGAGCGGCTGTCGTCGGCGCTGGCCGACTCGCAGGCCGGCCAGGCCGTTTTCACGCCGGACGAGGCGATCTACGACACCGTCAACGAGATCAACGCCAACATCTACAACGCGGCCCTCAACAGCGCCGCGTTCGAGGGCATGGCCACCACGCTCGTGAAGACCAGCTCGAGCAGCTCACGCGGGACCACTCGTTCTCGCAGGAACTGCTCGACGCCGGCATGGTGACAGAAGAGGAAGCGCGCATCCTGCCTGCCAAGAACCTCGTGACGCGCGCGCTCGGTGCGAGCCCGGAGATCGAGCCCGAAGTGCAGGACCTCGACGTTGCCGAGGAAGCGCGCATCCTGCCCGCCAAGAACCTCGTGACGCGCGCGCTCGGTGCGAGCCCGGAAATCGAGCCCGAAGTGCAGGACCTCGACGTCGCCGAAGGCGATCTCATTCTGCTTTGTTCCGATGGCCTGACCGAGATGGTCGGCAGCTACGAGATCGCCGGCCTGCTTGCCGCGCAGGCCGATATGCACGAGACTGCGCGGCGGCTGGTGGATCTGGCCAACGAGGC
>JALORV010000181.1 GCA_025458735.1 Burkholderiaceae bacterium
GGCCCGGTTCGGGGCGTCAGCGTCGTCGCCTTGCATGCGGCGGACGAAAGACTCCAGGGCTTGCCTTGTTTGAATGCAGGGCCAGCTGCTGCATGACGCAAAGGTAGAGCGGCGCGGCCGCGAGGTCAATGCCCGAACGCCCGCCATTCGCCCCTGATCCCGAAAGCCCCCCGGCTTGCCGGTCATATCGCGTGGCGATGGCGCAGGGCGGCCGGGAAGATGGCCCCGACCCAGCCTTCGCAGGAGCACGGCATGCCCGACATCGAGATCGTCAAGCTGGACCAGGGTGGCGCCAACGCCCGCATCCTGGCCCGGGAGGCCAAGGTCGATTTCCGGCGCGTCGAGGCGGCCAGCGTGAAGATGGCCACGCGCTTCACCAGCGCCGAGGGCAAGCGCTCCTTCGTGCGCATGTTCAACACGCTGCAGCTCAACACGCACTTCATCTCGGTGATCGCGCGCACCCGGCTGGACCATGAGGACATCGGCCGGATCGAGACGGCGATCCGGGGCCAGATCGACCGGGCCGGCGCCAGCCTGGACCAGGCCATCGACGGCGCCGAGGCGCTGTTCAAGGCCCATGGCATCACCAGCGCGGCGTCCTACGACACCGTGCCGCTGGACGTCGATGTCCACGTCCTGTCGTCCACCAGCCGGCGCTTCCTGGAGGTGCTGTGCAAGCTCGACCAGCTGATGCCTCTGCTGCAGACGCTGGAGATCCACGAGGTCGTCACGGCGCAGGCGGTCGACATCCAGCGCGCGGGTCTGAAGCGGCAGGTGCGCGATATCGCCAACGGCGCACGCAACTTCGCGATGGGGTTGCGGCGGCGCATGAATGCCCTGGAGACGCGCCATCGCGGGCCCGTTGCGGCGCTCGTGCCCGTCGCCGAAGCGCAGCCGCAAGCCGAGCCTGCGGGGGAGGGCGACGCCGGCCTCGGGGTCGAGGTCGCGGTGGCTGCCGCCGTGTCGACGGGGACGGACGAGACAGACGAGACCGACGGGAGGGCCGAACCGGCAGCCGAGCGGCCCGTGGCCGCCGGGCCGTAGAGCCGGCAGCGTCCGCCACACGCAAGCGCCCCGGCGGCCCGGGGGTTTCGGGGGCGGTCCGCGGTGGCGTCTTGCGGCGGTTCACGGGATGGCATACCGTCGAGCCAGGTTCCACGCCATCGGCGCCCGCCGAAGCAGGCTGGAGCCCCCCGCCCGAAGCGTGGCGGCGTCGCAGTCGATACCTGCCTCATGCATCACGGGACTGCGTGTGCCACGGACTTCCGGGCACGCCACGCGTTCCGCGACATCGCCTCGCCGGTTGCCATGCGTTGCTGCGCCTGGACACCGTCCGCGGCCAACCCCCACGCCGCGTTGACGGGACGCGCGCGGCGTGTCGTCGAGCTCGGCGTTCCCCACCGGCGCGCGCCAATCTGACCTAGCGCGGCCGGGACAGAGCAGGTCATGACCTTTGCCGGCCCGCGCCGGAACAAGGCTCGATCGTGCACCACACCCACTCCACCGCCGCCCCGGTGGCGGCCAACGGCGCCCCGGCGCCGATCACCAAGCTGCCCGACACCGGCTTCCTGCGCCAGTCGCAGGTGCTGGCGTTCGTGCCCATCTCCAAGTCGACGCTCTGGCGGCGCGTCCAGTCACGCGCGTTTCCGCAGCCCGTGAAGCTGTCGGAGCGCGTCACCGTCTGGCGCGCCGAGGACATCCGGCACTGGATCGCCAACCAGGCGGGTGGCCAACGACCGCAGGGGGATCCCCCGGACGGGTGAGTCCTGCCGCGCGGTCGCCGCTGTCTCGAAGGAGACACCGCAACGGCAGCGTCGGGACGGCTCCCCCGAAAGGTGGTGCCTGCGGGCAGTCCCCCGGTGGTCGGCGTCCCCCCGTGTGCCCACCTCGGCCCCTTCGCCGGGGTGATTGGCGAGCCCCTGCACGACCACGAAACTGCCGCGCCTTGACAGCCGGCCTAACCCCGAAAGTCCCCCGAAAAACGGCCGGTTCCGCGTGGAAGCGCCAGGCGGTGCACCCGAGCATCCGGGCTGGATGCATCGATTCAGGAAGCGAGGAATGCATCATGGAGAGAGTCACGACGAGCGACAGGCACCGCGAGAGCGCGACGCAGTCGATCGGCATGCTGCGCCGGGTCGTCGACGGCGCCACCTACGAAGCCGTGGCACAGGAGTGCGGGATCACCCGCACCGCTGTCGAGCGGCGCATCAAGGCGATTGCGGTCCAGCTGACCCAGGAGATCGGCGTGGACGGCTTGAACGAGGACGGCGCCGCCTTCGTGCGCCGCCTGCGTCTGAGGCGGGAAGAGGTCCTGGCGGCGCTCGGGCGTTTCACGCCGGGGGCCGTGCCGGGCGAACGCCACGCACGGGTGCTGACCGAGCGTGAAGTGGAGCAGGGTGCGTTGCGCATCAAGAGGCGCACCTCGCGCCCCTGCCACGACCTGGCGCTGTACTACCTGCTGTTCGCGACCGGACTGCGGCCCCTGGAGGTTGCGCGGCTGGAGGTCCGCGACTATCTCGAGGTCGACGGGAGCGTCCGCCGGGCGTCGGAATTGCGCGACTGCGCGGCGATCAACGGCAAGTCGCGGCCGCTGTACTTCACCAACCGCCGGCTCGACGGGGCCATGGGCGCCTACCTGGAGGAACGTCTGAAGAACGGCCACGGCCTGGGGACGCCGGGTCACCACCGTGGGCTGGATGCCGGCAGTCCGCTGTTCCTGGGTCCCGGGGGAGAGCCGTACCCAATCACGCCCCATGGCGAGCCCGGGCAGCACCGCCACGTGTGCCGCGCCTTGCTCGAGATCTACCGCAAGCTGTTCCGGTACGCCGACATCAAGGGACTGTGCACGCAGTCGGCGAGGCTGACGCTGATGTCCAGGATGTACGCCCGCGGTGCCGACGAGGACCAGGTCGGACTGATCCTCGGCATCACCGACCGCAGCTCGGTGCGCGGGCAGCTGCCACGGCCGAAGCCCATGCTGGCCGAGTTGCTGGAAGAAGTGGTCTGACGCCGATGGGTCAGGCCAGCGGCGAAGGCAGGGTGGCTGCAATGCGCAGTCGGCCGTCGGCCGGCCTTCGCCGACCGGAAGGATGGCGAAGCCGGTAGGGCGTGGCCATGGACCTGCAACGGTTTGCGATCGATGGGCGCGTGATCGATGCCGACGATGGCCGGCTGCAGGACGCGCTGGCCCGTGCCTATCAATCGCCGACCCGTCCGCGCTGTCTTTGCGTTCCGGGCGGCGTCGAGATGTATGTCGCCCGCCATGGGCACTTCCTGATCAAGCGCATGCCCGAGACCGGACCCCGGCATCATCTTGGGTGTCCATCGTTCGAACCCGAGGCGAGCCAGTCCGGGCTCGGCGAGCTGATCGGCCAGGCCGTGGTCGAGGTCGAGCCCGGGCGGGTCGAGTTGCGGGTGGACTTTGCGTGGGAGCGCAGGGGCGGTCCGGCCGCGACGCGCGGCGAGTCGCAGGAGCCGGCCGAGGTCACGCAGCCACGCCGGCGCATGAGCCTGCGCGCCTTGATGCACTTCCTGTTCGAGCGGGCGGGATTCAATCGCTGGAGCCCGGCCATGGAGGGCAAGCGCAATCAGGCCGTATTGCACAAGTACCTGATGGAGGCGGCGCAGGACGTCCAGGTCAAGGGCATCGCGCTGGCCGGGCGCCTGTATGTCCCGGAGGCGTTCAGCGAGCAGCGAAAGGCCGACGCTGCCGAGCGCCGGCGCGCCAGGCTCGCGATCCTTCATCCGCACGACGGGCATTGGCCCCTGGCCGTGGTGCTGGGGGAGTTCAAGGCGTGCGACGACGCGGCTTGTGGCCGACGGATCTGGATCCGGCAC
>JALORV010000182.1 GCA_025458735.1 Burkholderiaceae bacterium
CAGGTCCGGCGCAGCGCCGGCCGGCGGACGTGCCGGCAGGCCGGCGCAGGCGGCGCCGAGCAGCGCGACCACCAGCGCCAGCAGGCGCCGCCGCCAGTTCGCCGCGCCAGCCATCGAGCTGCCCATGCGGCCCGCTACTCCCCGGTTTTCAGCGGCACGCGCCTCGCGCGGCCGTTCCGCCGGCCGTCACGGTCTCAGGCATGTTCACCGACGCGCACGATCTTCAGCGTGTTGGTGCCGCCGGCCTGGCCCATCGGCTCACCGACCGTCATCACCACCAGGTCGCCGCGCTGCACGACCCCCTTGTCGAGCAGCAGCCGCTCCGCACCGGCCAGCGCCGCATCGCGATCGGCGCCGGCGGCAAAGTGCAGCGGCCTCACGTTGCGGTACAGCGCCAGCCGCCGGGCCGTCGCGGCACTCGGCGTCAGCGCATAGATCGGGATGTCGACATCGTGCCGGCTCATCCACAGTGTCGTCGAGCCCGACTCGGTCAGCGCGCAGATTGCCGCGCAGCGCAGGTGGAACGCCGTGAACAGGGCGCCATAGGCGATCGACTGGTCCACCCGCGTGAAGGTCTGGTTGATGAACGCCATGTCGAGGCCGACCGTCTCCGAACGGTCGGCCTCCGCGACGATCGCCGCCATCGCCTCGACCACCTCGACCGGGTACTTGCCAGCGGCGGTCTCGGCCGACAGCATCACCGCGTCGGTGCCGTCGAGCACCGCATTGGCGACGTCGCTCACCTCCGCGCGCGTCGGCACCGCGTTGACGATCATCGACTCCATCATCTGGGTGGCCGTGATGGCGAACCTGTTGGCCGCCCGCGCCATCTTGATCATGCGCTTCTGCAGGGCCGGCACGGCGGCGTTGCCGACTTCCACCGCCAGGTCGCCGCGTGCCACCATGATGCCGTCGGCCGCCTCGAGGATCTCGCGCAGCACCGGGATCGCCTCGGCACGCTCGATCTTGGCGATGATCTGCGGCCTCACGCCGTGCTTTTCGCCGGCGATGGTCGCCAGCTGCCGCGCCATCTCGACATCGGTGCGGTTCTTGACGAAGGACACCGCGATGAAGTCCGCACCGCACTGCATGGCCGTCTCGATGTCGCGCACGTCCTTGCCGGTCAGCGCCGGCGCCGACAGGCCGCCGCCCTGCTTGTTGATGCCCTTGTTGTCCGACAGGGTGCCGCCGACACGCACCGTCGTGTGGATCTCGGAGCCTTCGACCCGATCAACCTCGAGCACGATCAGGCCGTCGTTCAGAAGCAGCGTGTCGCCGGCGCGGACGTCCTTCGGCAGGTCCTTGTAGTCGAGCCCGACGCGCTGCTCGTTACCCTTGGTATCCGACGCATCGAGCACGAACGGCGCGCCGGCACGCAGGCTGACGCGTCCCTGCTCGAAGCGGCCGACGCGCACCTTCGGCCCCTGCAGGTCGGCCATGATCGCCACGTCGCGGCCGATGCGCGCCGCCGCCTCGCGCACGCGGGCGGCCCGCTCGAGGTGATCGGCAGCGCTGCCGTGCGAGAAGTTGAAGCGCACGACGTCGACCCCGGCGGCGATCATGCGCTCGAGCACGAGCGCATCGTGCGAAGCCGGCCCGAGCGTGGCGACAATCTTGGTACTGCGTGGCATCACGGACTCTCCGGTCGGCGCGTGCCGACGGTATGCGGGCAGGCTAGCGATGCAGGCGCGCGCGGGCAAGCGCGGCGTCGTAGGTGGTGAGTTCGAGCGGATTGCCGTCCGGATCGCTGAAATAAAGCGACAGCGACTGCTCGTGATCCTGCAGCCGCGGCGGACCCGGTTTCCGCCGCCTGTCATACAGCGCCAGGCGCGGCGCGCGGCGGAAGAAGGCGACGAAGCCCTCGCAGTCGGTGCGCAGCGCCACGGTGTGGCCATGGCCGGCACGGCGCTCATCCTCGAACAGTGCGACGTGCGTGAGGCCGTCGGCGGCCGTCAGCGTCAGCGGCCCGCCGACTTCGCGCGCCCAGGCGGCGAAGCGCCGGTCGCGCCGCAGGCCGAGCACGGCGCCGTACCAGCGGGCGGCCGCGGCACGGTCACGCACGTGAACGTGCACGTGATCGAGGCCGGCCACCGCAAAGCGGCTCAAGCTGCCTCCGGTCGCAGGCGTGCCGTCATGCCGCCGCCCGCGCCTGCAGGACCTCGATCGCCGGCAGCGTCTTGCCCTCGAGAAACTCGAGGAATGCGCCGCCGCCGGTGGAGATGTAGCTGATGCGGTCGGCAATGCCGTAGCGCGCGATCGCGGCCAGCGTGTCACCGCCGCCGGCGATGGAAAACGCGCCGTTGGCCGTGGCTTCGGCGATCGTCAGCGCCATCTGGTGCGTGCCGTTGGCGAACGCGTCGAATTCGAACACGCCGACCGGGCCGTTCCAGATGATGGTGCCGGCATCGCGCAGCACGTGCGACAGCGCCAGCGCGCTCTGCGGGCCGATGTCGAGGATCATCTCGTCGTCGCGTACGTCGTCGGTGCGTCGTACGGTGGCCGGAGCCGTGGCAGAGAACTCCTTCGCCACCACGACATCGATTGGCAGCGGCAGCGTCGCCCCCTTGGCTGCCAGCGTGGCGAGCACCTTCTTGCACTCGGGCACGAGGTCCGGTTCGGCCAGGGACCGCCCGATGCGGAAGCCCTCGGCCAGCAGGAAGGTGTTGGCAATGCCGCCGCCCACGATCAGCCGGTCGACCTTCTGCGCCAGGTTGTCGAGCAGCGTCAGCTTGGTCGAGACCTTGGAGCCGGCGACGATGGCCGCGAGCGGCCGCTTCGGGTTGCCGAGCGAGCGCCCGAGCGCGTCGATCTCGGCAGCCAGCAGCGGCCCGGCGCAGGCAAGCGGCGCGAACTTGGCGATGCCGTGCGTGGTCGCCTCGGCGCGGTGTGCGGTGCCGAAGGCGTCGTTGACATAGACGTCGGCCAGCGCCGCCATGCGACGCGACAGCTCGTCGCTGTTCTTCTTTTCGCCGACGTTGACGCGGCAGTTCTCGAGCAGCACCAGCTCGCCGGCGGCAACCGACACACCGCCGGTCCAGTCACGCACCAGTGGCACGGCCCGTCCCAGCAGCTCGGCCAGCCGCGCCGCCACCGGCGCCAGCGAGTCCTCGGGCCGCAATGTGCCTTCGGTCGGCCGGCCGAGGTGCGAGGTCACCATGACCGCGGCGCCCGCCTCGAGCGCCGTCCTGATCGCCGGGACCGAGGCGCGGATGCGCGTGTCGTCGGTGATCCTGCCGGCATCGTCGAGCGGCACGTTGAGATCGGAGCGGATGAACACGCGGCGTCCGGCGAGCTGGCCGGTGCGGGCGAGTTCCTCGAGAGTGCGGACTGGCATGGGAGGAAGCGGAGGTTTCGGGTGGACCGCGCGACGCGATCGGTGCGATCGACATCGCGCGCAGTGCAGGCGAGTTGGGCATTATACGAGCGGGCATGCGTGGAGGCGCTCGTTGCAGGACTCGTCGGATCGTCAGGCGCGCGACAGGATGCATGGCGAAGCGGCCGAAGGCCTGCGCGCGCAGCAGCGCAACGGCGTGCGCGGCGACACCCGGCGTGACGCGCTGTCCGCGGCCGAGCGGTGGGCACTGGCGCTGGCGCTGCTCGCGGTCCTGCTGCAGGCGCTCGGGGCGGCCGAGGCGCTGGAGTACCGACGCACGTTGCTGGCGTCACAGCCGTGGCGACTGCTGAGCGGGCACTTCGTGCACCTGAACTGGCCACACCTGGCGGTCAACGCCGTGGCACTGGTGATCGTGGCGCGCCTGTTTGCGCCCGACCTCCTGGCGCGCCGTCAGCTGGCGGTGCTGGCTGCCTCGACGCTGGTGATTGGCG
>JALORV010000183.1 GCA_025458735.1 Burkholderiaceae bacterium
GCCCGCGCCATCGCACACGTCGCTGCCGGCATCGCGGCCGGTGACTGGAGGTGGGCCAGCGCGGCCCACACCTGATCGACCTCGCGGCGCAGTGTGCGCAGCCCGTCGGCGACCGATCCGCGGCCGTCGAGCAGCGCCGCGCACGCTCCTGCAGCGACAGCCGTGTAGTGACGGGCGTGACGCTCGCGTGCACTGTCGGCGCCTGCGGCCGTCAGCGTCTCCCCGGCCAGCGCCCGCAACAAGGCATGCCAGGCAAGGCGCGCGCCCCCATCGACGACCTCCAGCAGGTAGAGCTCGGCCATCAGATCGACGGTGTCGGTGTCGCACTCCCCCACCGCGCACGCGGCATCGACGTCGAAGGACCCATCGAGGACAGACAGGGATGCAAGACTGCGGCGCTGGTCCGCGCTGAGTTGCAGCAGGCTCGCACCGAGCACGGCGCGCACGTCTTCGTCTGACGATGCGACGCCTCGAGTGCCCAGCGGTGCGGCGCGAAGCTGCACTGCCAGCTGCCGCGCCGCGGCAGGGCCGCGTCTTGTCCGTCGCACCTGTGCCGCGGCGCTCTTCAGGGCGATGGGCAAGCCGTGGCACAGCGCGGCCAGCTCACCGGCCTCGGCACTTCCCGACAGCGACGGACAGACGGCTTCGACCAGCGCGACGGCGCTCACGTCGTCCAGCAGTCCGAGCGGCACGCTGCGCCCTCGCGCCAGCGCTCGACGCGACGTCACGATGACCGGCAGCGCCACCGGTGGCAGCAGCACATCGAGCGTCGGCTCGTCGGGGCAGTCGTCGATGACCAGCAGGCCGCACCGCGCTGCGCCGTCGTCGGCGCGAAACAGCTGGTCGTACAGCGCGCGCCGCGCCCCCTCGCCAGAGGGCAGGTCAAGTCCAGGCATGAGCCGCCGCAGCAGTGCATCCCGTGCGGCGAGCGCGCTGTTCGGCGCCGCGGAATACGCGCCGAGGGCGATCATCAACTGGAACTCGTTGAACTCGTCCGCCAGCCGCTTCGCGACGGCGATGGCCAGCGCCGTCTTGCCGATCCCTCCAAGCCCTTCGATGACGCACAGCGATGCGCTGCGACCAGCAGTGCGGATAGCCTCGGACAGCTGGTCGGCCAGCGACTGCGCCAGGGCATCGCGGCCGATGAAATGCGCCGGCGCATCGGGCAGCTGCCGCCATGCGGCAGTGCGCGCCGCCTCGCGGTGGAGATGCGCGTCGAAGCGCGCGGCCATCGCATCGAGCTTGCGATCCGTGCTGCGCTGCGCCTCCTCGACGCGGCCGATGCCCGCGGCGACCGCAAACAGGAGATGCGGCTCCAGCTTCGCGAAGTAGTCGGCGTCGTCCACGGCGGCCAGCAGCGCCGCGCGCACGACGGTCCGCGCAAACCGGCGCGGCAGATCGGGCTCGGCGTCGGTCCCGAACATGGGCTCGCGCTCGGCCAGCTTGCGCAGCACCAGCTCCGTCGCCGCCTCCGGAAACCCGCTCGCCGAGACCGCTGTGCGTGCCAACTCGGTGCGGTCGACGAAACACGTCGTCAGCCAGCGCCGCAGCGCATCGTCGGCCGCCTGCAACGCGCCGTCGTCGAGGCCTTCGCTTTGCTGCCACGCCGCGAAGTCCTGGCGCACGCGATCCCGGACCTGCGCCAGCCGCCGCTCGTCCTCGGGACCGCGCCGCACGACGGCGTCGCGCACGACCGCCGCAAGGCCGGCCGAGGCGACGACCGCCATCACGGTCGCCTCGGCACCGCCCTCCCCGAAGGCTGCCCAGACAAGCCCGCCGGCCACTGCTGCAGCGCGCTCGAAGCAGTTCTCGAAGAAGGCCATGCGGCGGCGGACGGCGAGGGACGACGTGGAAGTCTGCCACCCTTCACCCGGGGCGTCCCGCCCCGCCGGTGGTGTTTCTCGAGCCGGAGCATCGACGACGCGCGGCCTACCTGCTCGATGTTGCCGGCCTTCGAGACTACGCGGACTCCGAGAGGATCGCGCATCCCCCCAGAGCCTGGAATCATCGATGCCGACACGCCGCGGCGCGAACAGGCCGATCGCGCGCGCCGCGAGCGCCGTCAATGCTGCGCAGGCCGCGCTCCCGGGAAAGCCACAGCGGACTCCGACCGGACAGGCTCTTCGACGTCCCTGCCCTGCTTCGGCTGCCTCCACGGGCCGCTAGGCGGAAGGCACCTCGGCCGCCCCTGTGCAGTCGCCGTCGTCACCTTCCGCAAAGTCGGCAAGGCCCGAAGCGTCCGATGACTGCGGCCATCGAATCACCGGATTCCAGCCAGCGTCCCACGCACCGTCCGGCGGTGGCACCGTGAAGCAGCCCGTGTGCCTCGACGCCGCGGCAGTCCGGCGCGATCATGACCTCGAGATCCTCGTACAAGTCCGCCGCGCGGGGGTCGGGGTCCTTCCTCGACGCGCCGGGTCGCTCGTGCGCATCGACGGTCTTCAGCATCGTCATGAGGTCGCTGCCGAAGCCACGCGTCCGGGGCACCACACGGCCAGACCAGACCCGGGCCCGATCCACCTGCACGGCGTCGCGCTCGCAGCTCACGTTGAGGATGCGACCGAAGCGGCGCGGGTCGGCACGACAGCGGAACCGCCGCCCAGTCTCCTTCGGCATCCGCTTGCCGCGCGCCAAGACACGTCCATTGGCCCAAGAATCTGCCGCAGGCGCTGTTGCGGCGGCTCTGTTGCTGCATCGCATGGATTTGGGCTGGCGCAACAGTGGTATGGCCGTTCTCGGGGAGCGCCACAATGTAGCTACATTGTGGCACTATGCTGCCCACTGAAGGAGTTCCCCATGCTGACCGCCGATGTTCGTTCCCGTGTCGAGCCCGAGCTCAAGCGTGAGGCGGCGGCCGTCTTGAAGGCCGCCGGCTTGGACGTGAGCACCGCCATCCGCCTGTTCCTGCGCAGTGTTGTCGAGAAGGGCGGGCTTCCGATGGACCTACCTCGCGCCAACCCCACCACCCTGGCCGCCATCCGCGACGCGAAGGCCGGCAAGACGACGCGAACGACGCTTGAAGACTTCTGAGCGTGCCGCGTACGCTCGACGAGACCAGCCAGTTCAAGCGAGACAAGAAGCGCATCAAAGGCTCCGGCCGCCACGACTGGGACAAGATGCGTGACGTCGTTAAGGAGCTGATGAACGACCGCCCGCTGGACTCGAAGCACCGTGACCATGAGCTGTCGGGTGAGTATGCGGGCGTGCGCGAGTGCCACGTCGCACCGGATTGGCTTCTTGTCTACGACAGAGAGGGGCCGCTCAATGGCGGCTCGCTCAAGCTCATCCGCACCGGGTCGCACAGCGAGCTCTTCTAGCGGTTGATGATTTGCCG
This sequence comes from Burkholderiaceae bacterium, assembly GCA_025458735.1. The sequence continues at coordinate 3,335 of JALORV010000183.1, forward strand.
GCCTAGGCCGGACACGATGAATAGCTCGGGCTTTGCGCCGTCCTTGAACCACTCCCCCATCCGCATCCACCCGAGGTAGTTGTCGAGGTACTTGGTGGCCACACCGCGCATTTGCCGGTTGGTCCAGGTCTTGAGCCGCTCGTGGTACCCAGGCCGGCGGTCGGAGTGAGGTCGTAGTCGAGTTGCTTGACTAGGATCGGCCGAATCCAGAAATTCTGCAAATGCGGCACACGCGCCTCAATGCGGTGTCGCCCGCAGGGTGCAAGCCTGTCGAGGTGAGGTCACGGATTCAGGAGAGCCGTTGCGGCAGCATGGCGCTGCGTACTTCGTCCATGGCAGGCCCTCCTGTGGGCGACTCAGGTTCCCTGCCGACTCGTTCATCGGTTGAACAACGAGTCACTCGACGTGTACATTTCGTACATGAGCATTGCCAAGTCCAAGCCCCTGGCGCGCAAGCCCGCCAAGGCAGCGCCCGCCGCGGACAAGT
>JALORV010000184.1 GCA_025458735.1 Burkholderiaceae bacterium
CCTCGGCGTCAACGCCGGCAGCACCGAGCCGCCACGCATGGTCAAGCTCACCTACAAGCCCAAGGGCAAGAGCAAGGGCCATCTGGCGATGGTCGGCAAGGGCATCATGTACGACTCGGGCGGCATCAACATCAAGCCGCGCGAGGGCATGCAGCTCTTCATGAAGATGGACATGGCCGGCGCCGCGGCGGTGCTCGGCACCATGTCGGTACTGCGCGCGCTGGAGTGCCCCACAACGGTGACCGCGTTCCTGATGTGCACCGACAACATGCCGTCGGGCTCGGCACTCAAGATGGGCGACGTGCTGACACACCGCAACGGCAAGACCCGACGCCGAGGGCCGCCTGATCCTGGCCGACGGCCTCGCGCTGGCGGCCGAGATGAAGCCCGACGCGATCATCAACGTCGGCACGCTGACCGGCGCCATCCTGGCGGCGCTCGGCGAGCACCTGACGGGCGTGTTCTCCAACCACGAGGGCTTCGTCGCGCAGGTCAAGGCATCGGCCGCGCGCGTCGACGAAACGGTCTGGCAGATGCCGCTAGACCGCCGCTATCGCAAGCAGATCGACTCGGCGATCGCCGACCTGCGCAACATGGGCGACGCGCAGCCCGGCTCGATCACCGCGGCGCTCTATCTCGAAGAGTTCGTCGACGGCATTCCGTGGACGCACTTCGACATCTGCGGGACGATGAAACTCGACGCCGACGATGCCTGGCGCTCCAAAGGCGCCTCGGGCGTGTGCGCGCGGCTGTTTGCCGATTTGGCACTGAACTTCACGCCACCGAAGCGTTGAACGCGGAAGCGCGGCGGGTACGATCCCAGCCGCCGCGCGCCGCGGCCTGCACGATCCGGGCCGACGGCCTGCAGACGCCTGCGCAAGTCGCAGGGACACGAAGCCAGACCAGACAGGTGCCGACTTGAGCGACGTCACGATCCTCTTCCTGATCATTGCCGCGGTCATCGTGCTGTTCATCACCGAGAAGGTGCCGGTGGTGATCGTTGCGCTCGGCACTGCCCTGGCGCTGTACTTCACCGGCATCCTCGACTTCCGGCAGGCGCTGGGCGGGCTCGGCGATCCGACCACCATCTTCATCGCCTCGCTGTTCGTCGTCAGCGCCGGGCTGGAGATCACCGGCGTGACGGCCTGGGCGGGACAGTTCCTGATCAACAAGGCCGGCGAGAGCCGCGCACGGCAGCTGACGCTGATCATGCTGGCAGCCGCCCTGCTGACCGCGCTGATCAGCCTGAACGGCGCCATCGCCGCCCTGCTGCCGGTGGTGGTGGTGATGGCGGTGCGGCTGTCGCAGCCACCGTCGCAGCTGCTGATGCCGATGGTCTTTGCCTCGCATGCCGGCTCGATCCTGGCGCTGACCGGCTCCCCGGTGAACGTGCTGGTGTCGGAGAAGTCCTCGGAACTCGGCCTCGGCGGTTTCGGTTTCTTCGAGTACGCCATTGCCGGCGTGCCGCTGCTGATCGGGACCATGGTGATCCTCGTGCTGCTCGGCAAGAAGCTGCTGCCGAACACCCGCGGCGCCTCGATGCCGAGCGATCTGTCCAAGCACGCGCGCACCCTGGTCGAGCAGTACCGCCTGGAAGGCAATGCCTTCCAGCTGCGCGTGCGGCCGGGTTCGCCCCTGATCGGCACCCTGCCCTCGGCGCTCGAGGTCGGCGCCTACGGTGGCCTGAGCGTGATCGGCTCGCAGGCGGGCGATACGCGCCGCCCGCTGGCGCGTGCCTACGCCGAGGGCGACTTCCTGCTGGTGCGTGCCGACGCCGAGGTGGCGGCGAGTTTCGCGACCGACCAGCACCTGGCCTTTGGCGCCAGCGAGGCCGAGCGCGATGTTGCCGACACCCTGTTCAACCGGTCCTCGGGACTGGCTGAAGTGGTGATCCCGCCGCGCTCGGCAATGGTCGGGCGCGAAGTGTTCCCGGGCATGGTCACCGAGAGCGGAGACCTGCTGATCCTCGCCGTGCAGCGCCGAGGCGAGGACCTCGGCCCCGGCAAGGTCGCGCTGGAGGTGGGCGACTCGATGCTGCTCCAGGGCACGTGGAGCGCGCTCGACAAGCGCCTGGCCGATCCCGAAGTGCTGGTGGTCGATTCGCCGGACATCGTGCGGCGCCAGGCGATTCCGATGGGTACCGGGGCAAAGGCGGCCATCGGCATCCTGCTCGCCATGGTGATCGCGCTCGCGCTGAACCTCGTTCCGTCGGCCGTCGCCGGACTGGTCGCGGCGGTGGCGATGGTGCTGGTGGGCGTGCTGTCGGTCGAGCAGGCGTATCGCTCCGTCAACTGGACGACAGTGATCCTGGTCGGTGCGATGACGCCGCTGTCGGCGGCCATGTCGGAGACCGGCGCCGCGCAACTGCTGGCGGACAAGCTCGTCGGGGTGGTCGGCGACGCCGGCCCGTATGCCCTGCTGGCCGGGCTCTTCATCCTCACCGCGGTGCTGGGCCAGCTGATCAGCAACACGGCCACGGCGCTGATCATCATTCCAATCGGCGCCGCGGCTGCGCTCGAACTCGGCCTGTCACCGCAGCCGGTGCTGATGAGCATCTGCATCGCCGCCGCGGCCTCGTTCCTGACGCCGGTGGCCACGCCGGTCAACCTGATGATCATGGGACCGGGCGGCTACAAGTTCAGCGACTACTGGAAGCTGGGCATCTGCTGCATGGCCTGGTTCTTCGTGATTGCCGTGTTCTTCGTACCGATGATCTGGAGCTTCTGAGCCGTCGGGTCACGGCGCGTCCGGGCGGCTCACTCGCGCCGGCAAGGCAGCGGGCACGCGCTCAGCGCGCGACCAGCAGTGCGGCGGCAAACAGCGCCGCCACCGCCAGCAGGGCAACGCCGGCGACGGTCCACTCGCGCACGATCGCGTCGGCTCTTTGCATCCAGGCACCGGCGCGACCGGCGCCACGCAGCGCCGGGCCGATGACCGCGGCCACGTCGCCCGGTGCGATGCGCGGCAACCGGTCGCCGGTGCGTGCCAGCAGCGCCGCCAGCGCGGCGCCGACGATCACCGGCCAGGTTCCTGCCCACAGGGCCTTCGGTGCCATCAGATCGTCCACGGAACCGAGCGGCAGTCCGAGGTAAAGCGCCCACGGCACGGCGATCGCTGCCAGTGCCATCAGCAGCCACGGCCAGCGCAGCCCGGCAACGGCCCGCGCCTCGGGCTGCGCCGCAGCGACCGTCGCCACGCGCCGCAGGAAGTGCAGCATCAGCAGGGTCGTGCCGATCGCCGAGACGTAGGCGACCGTCGCCGCCCAGCCGCTGCCGAGCGGGCCCTTGACAGCGAGCTTGGCCACCGCGCCGCCGGTGAAAGGCAGCCCACCGAGGCCGACGGCGAGCAGCGCCGCCAGCAGCAGCGTGCCGCGCAGACGACCGGCCGCGGTGGCCGCCACCACGCCCACCAGCAGGAACATGGCGCCTTTCACCAGGATGTGATGGGTCGCATAGAACGCCGCCAGCACCGGCGTGGCGGCGTCCAGATGCACGATGCCCATGCCGATCACGGCTGCCGTGAAGCCCATCTGGCTGACGCTCGAGTAGGCCAGCACCACCTTGGGATGCGGTTGCGTGATGCCGATCACGACGGCATACAGCGCCGTCGCCATGCCGATGATCGCGAGCACGCTGCCCCAGTCGGCCAGAGCGCCATCGACCGGCAGGAAGCGGATCAGGCCGATGATGCCGGCCTTGACCACGACGCCGCTCAACACCGCCGAGGCCGGCATCGGCGCCGCGGCATGTGCCAGCGGCATCCAGACATGCAGCGGCACCAGGCCCGCCTTCAGTCCGAAGCCGACCAGCAGCAGCACCACGATGAGGTCGCGATCCGGCAAGGTCGGCAGCGCCGCGGCCGCATCGCGCACCAGCCAGCTGTCGGCCGCCTGCGCCAGCAGGATCATCGCCACCAGTACCAGCGTCTCGCCGGCCAGTGCGAGTCCGAGGTAGATCGCCGCCGCGCGGCGGGCGCCGGCGGTTTCGTCGTGGAACACCAG
>JALORV010000185.1 GCA_025458735.1 Burkholderiaceae bacterium
GTGCTGACCTACGCGGTGCTGCTGGCGGGCATCCTGGTCGTCGCCTTCCCGGTGTACGTGGCCTTCATCGGCTCGACGCACACGGCCGAGGAGGTCGAGGCCGCGCCGATGTCGCTGGTGCCGGGCGACCGCTTCCTCGCCAACTACAGGACGGTGCTGTTCGAGGGCGGCGAGGTCGGCTCGCGCGCTCCGGTCGGCCGCATGATGATGGTGAGCCTGATCACGGCGCTCGGCATCGCCTTCGGCAAGATCCTGATCTCGCTGGTGTCGGCCTTCGCCATCGTCTACTTCCGCTTTCCGCTGCGCAATTTCTTCTTCTGGATGATCTTCATCACGCTGATGTTGCCGGTCGAGGTGCGCATCGTGCCGACCTACCAGGTGATCTCCGACCTGAAGCTGCTCAACAGCTACGGCGGGCTGATCCTGCCGCTGATTGCCTCGGCCACCGCGACCTTCCTGTTCCGGCAGTTCTTCATGACGGTGCCGGACGAACTGGCCGAGGCGGCGCGCATGGACGGCGCCGGGCCGCTGCGCTTTTTCTTCACGATCCTGGTGCCGCTGTCGGTGACCAACATTGCCGCCATGTTCGTGATCCAGTTCATCTACGGCTGGAACCAGTACCTGTGGCCGCTGCTGGTCACGACCAGCGAGGACATGTACCCGATCGTGATCGGCATCAAGCGCATGATCGGCGGCGGCGACGCGGCCAACGAGTGGAACCTGATCATGGCCACCGCCATTTTGGCGATGCTGCCGCCGGCGCTGGTCGTGCTGCTGATGCAGCGCTGGTTCATCAAGGGCCTGGTCGAGACCGAGAAATAGGCGAGCACACCGATGGCAGCAATCGATTTCCGCGACGTGCGCAAGACCTACGGCACCAACGCCGTCGTGCATGGCATCACGCTCGGGATCGCCGACGGCGAGTTCGTCGTGATCGTCGGCCCGTCGGGCTGCGGCAAGTCGACGCTGCTGCGCATGGTCGCCGGGCTCGAGGTCATCACCGGCGGCGAGATCGCCATCGGCGGACGCGTCGTCAACGACCTCGAGCCGAAGGACCGCGACTGCGCGATGGTGTTCCAGAACTACGCGCTGTATCCGCACATGAGCGTGTTCGACAACATGGCCTACGGGCTGAAGATCCGGCGCCTGCCGCCCGACGAGATCCGCCGCCGCGTCGACGAGGCCGCCGCGATCCTCGAGCTCGACGGGCTGCTCGAGCGCAAGCCGCGCCAGCTCTCCGGCGGCCAGCGCCAGCGGGTGGCCATGGGCCGCGCCATCGTGCGCGAGCCGGCGGCGTTCCTGTTCGACGAGCCGCTGTCGAACCTCGATGCCAAGCTGCGCGTGCAGACGCGGCTCGAGATCCAGAAGCTGCACCGCCGGCTGAAAACCACCAGCCTTTATGTCACGCACGACCAGGTCGAGGCCATGACGCTGGCGCAGCGCATGATCGTGATGAATGCCGGTCGCGCCGAGCAGGTCGGCACGCCCGACGATGTCTACTCGCGTCCCGCCACGACCTTCGTCGCGAGCTTCATCGGATCGCCGCCGATGAACCTGATCGAAGGCCGGCTCGGCGCCGACGGCCGCAGCTTCGCGACCCGCGACGGCGCGAGGCTCGCCCTGCCGGCCGCCCGTCCGGCCCTCGCCGGGCGCGAGCTGGTGCTGGGCATCCGCCCGGAGAACATGCAGCCCGGCGGCACCGACCTTGCAATGCAGGTTGAGACGGTCGAGATGCTCGGGGCCGAGCATCTGATCCACGGCGTGGTCGCCGGCCACACCATGATCGTGCGCACCGGTCCAGCCGATCACCCGGCGCCGGGCGCGACGCTCGGGCTTGGTTTTCTGCCCGAGGCCATGCACTGGTTCGACGCGACGACTCGGCAGCGGATCGACGTCGCCTGAAACGTGCGGCGGGTCAGCCCTTGGGGCGGTGCTCGCAGTCGGGCTTGGTGCACTCGCCGTACAGCGCGAGTGCGTGGTCCTGCAGCTTGAAGCCGCGCCGGGCCGCCACCTGCTGCTGGCGCGCCTCGATGTCGGCATCGACGAATTCCTCGACCCGGCCGCAGGTCACGCACACCAGGTGATCGTGGTGCGAGCCCTCGTTGAGCTCGAACATGGCGCGGCCGCCTTCGAAGTGATTGCGCGACAGCAGACCGGCCTGCTCGAACTGCGTCAGCACGCGGTAGACCGTGGCCAGCCCGACGTCGATGTGCTCGGCGATCAGCGCCTTGTAGACATCCTCGGCGCTCATGTGGCGGACACCCTCCATCGCGCTGCTGCGCTGGAAGATCTCAAGCACTTTCAGGCGCGGCACGGTCGCCTTCAGGCCAATGTTCTTGAGATCGCTGGAGGTGGAAGAGCGGTTCGGCATGTCGGTGCGGCGTGGCCGGTCGGCTGAGGCGCGGCAGTGGGCGTGGGTATCATACGGTTTCCCCGCTGCGTGCTGCCGTGCAGCCCGCACTCGGTGCAACACAAGAGAACCATCCCGACCGGCTGAATCGCCTGAAGCGACCGATGTCCGCGCGCCCGCTGCCCCTGCTCACCGCCGCCTTGCTGCTCGCCGGCTGCCAGTCGCTGTCCGACGCCGGATCGAGCATCGGCTCGGGACTGAGCGCGGTGGGCAACTGGGCTCCGACCTTCCTCGGCCCCTACCGGCCCGACGTGCACCAGGGCAACATCATCACCAAGGAAATGGTCGACCAGCTGCGCATCGGCATGACGCGCGAGCAGGTGCGCTTCATGCTGGGCACGCCGCTGCTGACCTCCGAACTGCGCAAGGACCGTGTCGATTACGTCTATTACCTCAACCCGCGGCGGGGCGAGGTGCAGAACCGGCGCGTGACGCTGTTCTTCAAGGACAACCGGCTCGACCGCTTCACCGCCGATCCGATGCCAAACGAGGACGAGGCCGACGCGCTGATCCTCGGCGCCAAGGTCACCCGGAATCCGCGCCGCTCCAACCAGCCGGCGATCCCGATGCCGGACATCTCCACGCCGGGTCCCACGCAAAACTGACCGCCGCGGCCGTACTCCAGATGAAGCTCGCGATTGCCGGCGCCTCGGGCCGGATGGGCCAGATGCTGATCGAGGCGGCGCTCAACACGCCCGGCTTCACGATTGCCGCAGCCCTCGACCGCGAGGGCAGCCCGCTGCAGGGACGCGACTGCGGCGAGACGCTGGGCCGGGCCACCGGGGTGCGCGTCGGCGCCGATCTGGCTGCGCTGGCTGCCGCCGAGGTGCTGATCGACTTCACGCGCCCTGAAGCGACGCTGCGTCATCTCGACGCCTGTGTCGCCGCCGGCGTGAAGATGGTGATCGGCACCACCGGCTTCGATGCGGCCGGCAAGGGAGCAATCCGCGCCGCCAGCGAACGTATCGCGATCGTCTTCGCGCCGAACATGAGCGTGGGCGTGAACGCCACCTTCAAGCTGATCGAGATGGCCGCACGCATGCTGAACGAAGGCTACGACATCGAGATCATCGAAGCGCACCACCGGCACAAGGTCGATGCGCCCTCGGGGACTGCGCTCAGGATGGGCGAGGTGGTCGCTGCCGCGCTGGGACAGCCGCTCGACGAGCTGGCGGTCACCGCGCGCCAGGGCCACACCGGCGAGCGCCGGCCGGGCTCGATCGGATTTGCGGCCATCCGTGGCGGCGACATCATCGGCGATCACACGGTCATGTTCGCCGGCGCCGGCGAACGCATCGAAATCACGCACCGCGCGAGCAGCCGCCAGTCCTACGCCAGCGGCAGCCTGCGTGCAGCGCACTTCCTGGCAAGCCGGGCGACGGGGCTGTACGACATGTTCGACGTGCGCGATGGGGCTCGCGCACTTCTGGGAGCAGGCCGACGGCATCATCCGCCTGACTGCCTACCTGCTGCTGGCGATGTCGGTGACGAGCTGGTTCCTGATCCTGTGGAAGGGCTGGAGCTGGTGGCGCGTGCGGCGCGCATCGCGCGACCTCGAGCAGTTCTGGAGCGCGCCGTCGATCGAGGCGGCGGTGGCGAAGCTCAAGCCGGTCGACAGCGAGAACGTGTTCGTTCCGCTCGCGGTCGGCGCGGCCAATGCCGCCAGCCACCCGGCGGCGGAAAACAGCCTGGCGGCGCAGATCGACCGCTCGGAGCTGATCACCCGCGCACTGCGCCAGCGCATCAACGAGGCCGCCGGCCGCCTCGAGGCCGGCCTGACCATCCTGGCTTCGGTCGGCAGCACGGCACCCTTCATCGGCCTGTTCGGCACCGTCTGGGGCATCTACCGGGCGCTGATCAACATCGCCTCGTCCGGCCAGATCGCCATCGACAAGGTGGCCGGCCCGGTCGGCGAGGCGCTGATCATGACGGCCTTCGGCCTCGCCGTGGCGATCCCGGCGGTGCTGGCCTACAACGCCTTCACCCGGGCCAACCGCATGGTGCTGGGCCAGCTCGACGGCTTCGCGCACGACCTGCACGCGACGCTGACCACCGGCTCGCGGCTGGCCGCGACGACCTGAGGCGGCAGCACCGATGCCTTTCGGAGGGTTCGAGCGGCACGGCGGCGCCCCGCAGCCGATGGCGGAGATCAACGTGACGCCGCTGGTCGATGTGATGCTGGTGCTGCTGGTGATCTTCATCATCACCGCGCCGCTGCTGTCTTACGCCATCCGGCTCGACCTGCCGAGCGACCCGGCGCCGGCGACCGAGGCGGTGCCGGCAACGGTGAAGCTCTCGATCGATGCGGCCGGACAGATCTACTGGGATGCCGAGAAGCTCAGCGACGATGCGCTGCGCGAGCGCCTGACCGCGGCGGGCCGGCAATCCAGTCCGCCCGAGCTGCATCTGCGCGCCGACAGGGCCAGCCGCTACGAGCGCATTTCCTTCGTGCTGTCGACGGCGCAGCAGGCGGGGCTCACCCGCATCGGATTCGTGACCGAGCCTGCCGCCGGCGGGCCGGTGGCAACCGACGCGCCCGCCGCGCGGCCATGAGCCGGCCGGCCGGCGCGCCGCGCTGGCGCGCGGCCCTGGCGGCGGCCGTGCTGGTCGGAACCTCGACCGCAGCCGGTGCCGCCATCACGGTGGTCGACGATGCCGGCGCAAGCCTGACGCTGGCCCAGCCGGCACGCCGCATCGTCAGCCTGGCCCCGCACCTGACCGAGCAGCTGTTTGCCGTCGGCGCCGGCAACGCTGTCATCGGCACCACCGATCATGCCGACTACCCGGCCGCGGCGCGCGCCGTGCCGCGCGTTGCCCGCGCCCATAGCGTCGACCTGGAGCGGGTGGCCGCGCTCTCCCCCGACCTGATCGTCGTCTGGGGCAGCGGCTTTCCGCCGGCCACCATCGAGGCGATCCGCCGCCTCGGCGTTCCCGTCCTCGTCAACGAACCGCGCAGCCTCGACGACGTGGCGCGTTCGATGCGCCAGCTGGGCCAGCTGACCGGTCACGATGGTTCTATCGCAGCGGACGAGTACAGCCGACGGATTGCGCTCCTGCGCGCCCAGTACGCCGGCCGCACCCCGGTGCGTGTGTTCTACCAGGTCTGGGCCTCGCCGCTGATGACGCTGTCGGGGCAGCATGTGGTCAGCGAGGCGATCACGCTGTGCGGCGGACGCAACATCTTTGCCGACCTCGCTCCGATTGCGCCGCAGGTTTCGATCGAGGCCGTCGTCGCGGCCGACCCCCAGCTGATTGTCACGGCCGAGCCGGGCGCACGCGCGGGCGACGCACTGGCGGTGTGGCTGCGCTTCCCGCTTGTTTCCGCAACGCGCAACCGCCAGTTCGTCACCCTCGACGCCGATCGCATCAACCGCCATGGGCCGCGCCTGGCCGAGGAAATCGCCGTGCTCTGCGCGGCAATTGAACGGACCCGCGCC
>JALORV010000186.1 GCA_025458735.1 Burkholderiaceae bacterium
GTTCCGGGTGCCGCCGAAGGCGCAATCTCACCCGGAATCGCTCAGGTTCAAGAACCGCTTCGTCACCGGCGACTCTGGAGAGACCGCACGCCCGGGCAACCGCGCGGCGCGGCGCCGAAGGGGCAGGGGCCGGCGCGTGTGGCGGTTCCGAACTCTCAGGCAAAAGGACAGAGGGGTGCGGCTCGACCACGGTCGGATCGCGCCCCTTTTTCACTGGAGTCCCATGGGTCAGCGCACACCGCTTTACGACACGCACGTCGCCTCGGGCGCGAAGATCGTCGACTTCGGCGGCTGGGACATGCCGCTCGCCTACGGCTCGCAGATCGAGGAGCACCACGCGGTGCGGCGCGACGCCGGCATGTTCGACGTCTCGCACATGTGCCCGGTCGATGTGACGGGAGCCGATGCGCGTGCCTTCCTGCGCCAGCTGGTTGCCAACAACGTCGACAAGCTGACGCAGCCCGGCAAGGCGCTCTATGCATGCATGCTGAACCCCGAGGGCGGCGTGATCGACGATCTCATCGTCTATTTCCTGCGCGAGGACTGGTTCCGCGTGGTGGTCAATGCCTCCACGGCCCCGAAGGACCTGGCCTGGATGGAGAAGACAAAGGCCGCAGGCGGTTTCGCGGTGACGATCGCGCCGCGCCGCGACCTCGCGATGATCGCGGTGCAGGGTCCCGGCGCGCGCGAAAAATTCTGGCAGGTGCGCCCGGCCGCGCGGGCCGCGACCGAAGGGCTCGGCGCGTTCTACGCCGCCGAAGCCGGCGATCTGTTCGTCGCCCGCACCGGTTACACGGGTGAAGATGGATTCGAGGTGATGGTCCCGGCCGCGCAGGCGGCGCAGCTGTGGGCCGACCTGAAGGCCGCGGGGGTCGCGGAGGCCGGGCTCGGCGCGCGCGACACACTGCGGCTCGAGGCCGGCATGAACCTCTACGGCAACGACATGGACGAGACCATCTCGCCGCTCGACGCCGGGCTGGCGTGGACCGTGGACCTGAAGTCGCCGCGCGACTTCATCGGCCGCGCGGCGCTGGAGCGGGATGGGGCTCGCCGGTCGCTGGTCGGCCTGAAGCTGCTCGACAAGGGCGTGCTGCGCTCGCACCAGCGAGTTGTCACGGCCGCAGGTGACGGCGAGATCACCAGTGGCACCTTTTCCCCGACGCTGGGCTTTTCGGTCGCGATGGCGCGCGTGCCGCGCGACGTGAAGCCCGGCGACACGGTGCAGGTCGAGCTGCGCGGCAGGCTGATGCCGGCGCTGGTCGTCAAGCTTCCCTTCGTGCGCAACGGCAAACCCCTGATCTAGGAGAACGCGATGCAATTTCCTGCGACGTTGAAGTACACCAGCTCGCACGAGTGGGTGAAAAAGGGTGACGACGGCCTGCTGTGGATCGGCATCACCGATGCCGCACAGGACATGCTCGGCGACCTCGTATTCGTCGGCGACTTCAAGGTCGGCGCCACGCTCAAGGCCGGCGAGACGGCTGGCGTGGTCGAGTCGGTCAAGGCGGCATCGGACGTCTACGCGCCGGTGGATGGCGAAATCGTTGCCTTCAACGATTCGCTCGGATCGGAGCCGCAGCAGCTCAATGCCAAGCCGTACGACGCCTGGATCTTCAAGATGAAGAGCGCTGCCTCGATCGACGGCCTGCTGGATGCCAAGGGCTATGAGACTGGCGTCGTTGCGGCCAAGTAGTGCCGGGCTGGCCTGCCTGGCCGGCTGCGGCATGGCGCTTGCGCAGCCGGCACCGCCAGCCTGGATGGCAGGCTGCTGGCAGGGCGAGGCCGGCACTGCAGCGGCCAACGCAGTCGAGGTGTGGACTGCACCGCGCGCGGGACGCATGCTCGGGCTGAGCCAGACCGTGCGCGGCACCGGCTCCGACTTCGAGTACATGCGCATTGATGCGGACGAGCGGGGCATGAAGTTCGTGCCGCAGCCGCGCGGCAAGCCGCCGGTGGAGTTTGCCGCCGAGACGATCGAAGCCGCGCGCGTCGTCTTCGCCAATGTGCAGCACGATTTTCCGAAGTACATCGAGTACCAGCGCGACGGCGACCGCCTCAGCGCACGGCTCGGTGCGCAGCCGCCGGCCACTGACGGCAGGCGCCTCACCTTCACTTTCCGTCGCATCGATTGCGACGCCGTTTTCTCCGCAAAGTAGACGATGACCCTGAACGAACTCGAGAACAACTCCGAATTCCACGCCCGCCACATCGGCCCGAGCGACGCCGAAATCGCCGAGATGCTGGAGGCGGTCGGCAGCCCCTCGCTGGATGCGCTGGTCGATGCCATCGTGCCGGCGTCGATCAAGCTCACCGCGCCGCTCGCGCTGCCGGATGCGATTTCCGAGCAGGCGGCGCTCGCGCGGCTGCGTGCGGTCGCCGGCCGCAACCGCGTATTCCGCAGCTTCATCGGCCAGGGCTATTCGGGAACGATCACGCCCGGCGTCATCCTGCGCAACGTGCTCGAGAACCCGGCCTGGTACACCGCCTACACGCCGTACCAGGCCGAGATTTCGCAGGGACGGATGGAAGCGCTGATCAACTTCCAGACGATGGTGGCGGACCTGACCGGCATGGAGATCGCGAACGCCTCGCTGCTCGACGAGGCCACTGCCGCGGCCGAGGCCATGACGCTGGCGAAACGCTCGGCAAAGAGCCGCAGCAACGTGTTCATCGTCGCGGGCGACTGCCATCCGCAGACGATCGCGGTGGTGAAGACCCGTGCCGAGCCGCTCGGCATCGAGGTGAAGGTGGGCTTTGCGCCGGCACTGATGAAGTCCGGCGACTACTTCGGCGTGCTGGCGCAGTACCCGTCGACGACGGGCCTGATCCACGACATGCGGCCGCTGGTCGGAGAGGCACATGCGGCCGGGGCGCTTTACTGCGTGGCCGCCGACCTGCTGGCGCTCACGCTGCTCGAGGCACCGGGGACGTGGGGAGCCGACATCGTCGTCGGCAGCTCGCAGCGCTTCGGCGTGCCCTTCGGGTACGGTGGGCCGCATGCGGCGTTCCTCGCCTGCAAGGATGCGTTCAAGCGCTCGATGCCGGGCCGGCTGGTGGGCGTCTCGATCGACTCGCAGGGCAATCCGGCCTACCGGCTGACGCTGCAGACGCGCGAGCAGCACATTCGCCGCGAAAAGGCCACCTCGAACATCTGCACGGCCCAGGTGCTGCTGGCGGTGATCGCCAGCATGTACGCGGTCTACCACGGGCCCGAGGGACTGACGCGCATTGCCCGTCGCGTGCACAGGCTCACGCGCATCCTGGCCGAAGGCCTGAAGGGTGTGGGCCTGCAGGTCAACGGCTCCTACTTCGACACGATCACCGTGCAGGGTGTCGATGCCGCGAAGATCCACGCCGCGGCGCGGGCGGCCGGCATCAACCTGCGCGAGTACGGTGCACGCGATCTTGGCGAGCGGGCTGCCGGCACGGTCGGCATCGCGTTCGACGAGACCACGACCCGCGCCGATGTCGAGGCGCTGTGGAAGCTCTTTGGCGTGGTGGCCGATGTCGAGGCGCTCGACCGCGAGATCGGCCGGTCGGACGACGCGATCCCGGCCGGGCTGCTGCGCACCACGCCGTTCCTGACACACCCCGTGTTCAACTCGCATCACTCCGAGCACGAGATGCTGCGCTACCTGCGCTCGCTCGCCGACAAGGATCTGGCGCTCGATCGCACGATGATCCCGCTGGGCTCGTGCACGATGAAGCTCAACGCCACCAGCGAGATGATCCCGGTGACCTGGCCGGAGTTCGCCGGCATCCACCCGCTGGCACCGGCCGACCAGGCCCTGGCCGGAGTTCGCCGGCATCCACCCGCTGGCACCGGCCGACCAGGCTGCCGGCTACCGGCAGATGATCGCCGAACTCGAACAGATGCTGGTCGAGTGCACCGGTTACGACGCGGTCAGCCTGCAACCGAACTCCGGGGCGCAGGGCGAGTATGCCGGGCTGCTGGCGATCCGCGCCTATCACCGCTCGCGGGGCGAGGCCCACCGCAACATCTGCCTGATCCCGGAGAGTGCGCACGGCACCAATCCGGCCTCCGCGCAGCTGTGCGGCATGGACGTCGTGCCGGTGCGGACGGACCGCAACGGCAACGTCGACGTCGAGGACCTCAAG
>JALORV010000187.1 GCA_025458735.1 Burkholderiaceae bacterium
GTACGTCAACTCGACGCTGGTGCGGGAGCTGGAAATCCCTTTGTATGCGTAGCTGTTTTTGTTCCGACCCTGCGGGCCGGAACAAAAACAGCTACGGGTAACGCGCACTACGTGCGCGCTCACCCCTGATCAGTCGGCTGCGCTCCAGGCGGCTGCGCGCTCCGCCGAGTATCAACCCCACGACACTCCCCTGACCCCTCGCCATGCGAGGGGAGGGATGCTCCCCACCCCGTCCCGCCCCTCCGGGAAGGGCGGGTGCGCACCAAGCAGCGTGATCGCACTGACTTGCTGCCATTCATGGAAGTCTGCTGAGTGCCCCTTCCCCTCCTGGAGGGGAAGGGTGCGGGGAAGGGGAGCGCGCCTCCTCCCTCGCGGAGGGAGGCCGGGAGGGTGCCGAGCAATTGCTACTCGGCGGAGCGCCCGGCCGCTCCGAAGCGCAGCCGACAAGCCAGTCTTGAGCGCGCGCGCAGCGCGCGTGACCGGAGCAGATTCTGATAAGGCCCGCGGGGCCTGATCAGAATCTGCGACGCCCCGCCAAAAAAACGGCCCGGTCACCCGGGCCGAATAGCGGAGGAAAGGATGCCACTGAACTGCTACCGGTGACCGTGGCCTCCACCGGCATTCCGCCGGCTGCCCGGCGGAAGTCGAAAACCTGTCCTGTCAGTGCACGGTCTCGTCGACCGGCGCGGTGGTGATCTGGGCCTTGCCCTTGCCGGCGCGGGCCGGGGGCTCGCACAGGCCGCAGACGTAGTCCTTGGTCAGCTCGAAGGTGTGCGTGACGAACTTGCCGCCGCACTTGCAGCACGGCGTCAGCGTGACCATGCCGGCATCGACGAACTTCACCAGGCGCCAGGCGCGCGTCACCGACAGCAGCGGCTCGAGGCCCTGTGCGCGGATCTGCTCGAGGTAGAGCTCGTAGGCCTTGATGATGGCGTCGATCTCTTCCAGCTCGCTGCTCTTGTCCAGGTACTCGTACATGTTCAGGAACAGCGACGAGTGGATGTTGGGCTGCCAGGTCATGAACCAGTCGGTCGAGAACGGCAGCATGCCGCGCGCCGGGGACTCGCCCTGGACCTCCTTGTACAGGCGCAGCAGGCGCTCGTAGGAGAGGTCGGTTTCGGACTCCAGCACCTGCAGGCGCGCGCCCAGCTTGATCAGCGAGATCGCCCGCTGGATCTGGCGGCTTTCGGAAACGATGCTCTTGATGCGCATGACGTGGCTCCCCGCGACGGCCTGATCAGGCGGTGACGTCGGCCAGCTGGCCGGCCATCACGATGTTGGCGTGCAGGCCCGCGACGGCGGCGCCGGCGGCGGTGGACTTGCTCTTGCTGTGGCTGGTCAGCAGGTTCCACACCATGTCGTCGTCGAAGCGGAAGCGCAGGATCAGCTGGTTGCTGCCGGCGATCTTCATCAGTTGGGCCGGCGACAGCTGGTCGATGATGGTGGCGACCTCTTCGGAGACGCCGAGGCGGTACAGGGCCTGCGCCTTGTCGGCGCGGATCATGTGCTGGGCCAGCACCAGGTAGGCGAGGTTGGCCTCGCGGATTTCCTGGAGAAGCTGCTCGTTGCTCGGTGCGATCGTGCTCATTTGGGTCCCTCCGGCTTGAGCCCGCGGTGGCGGGCGTGATTGGTTTCGAAGTGGCGCCATTGTGCGAACGTCCGGCGGCGGCTTGAAGCGGCGGACCGCCACGCGTGCTGTCGGCGCCGCGCGCGTCACGCTGTAGGGCGTTTTCCTACAGGCGGCACGGCATGGTTTCGAGAGCCTGTGGAGCGCCGGCGCAGATGCCAGTTAGCCCGCCCGGCGCCACGACGAAAAGACGGAGGTTTGACCGTCCACTTCGACGATGTCCGGGGCCGGCTCATCGCTAGAGTTTCACCATGAGTTTTGTCGTGAGTCTCGCCGTGAGTCTCACAGTTACAGACTGCGGGCGCCCCAGGCGCCGACACGAGGACCCGATGCCGCCGGATGACGGACAGGTTGCGAACACCGAGCGGTGGTCGATGATCCCCCACTACGAGGCGATTGCCGGCGCCAGCCGCCGCATGCTGGAAGCCGCGCGCGCCGACGACTGGGACGCGGTCACGCGCGAGGAAGCGCGCTGCCGCGAACTGATCACCGCATTGAAGGGGGCGCAGCGGTCGGGCGACGCGACGGACCCGGCGGTGCTGGCCCTGCGACGCCAGCGGCTGACTCTGCTGCGCGCCGTGCTCGCGGATGACGCCGAGATCCGCGAACTGTCCGAGCCGTGGCTGAAGCAGCTCGAGGCCCTGCTGTCGGGCCGCTCGCGCGGACACGCGGCCGGCCGGTGAGGATCGCCGTCGCATCGGGCCGGCCGTGCCGGCCGGGATCTGCTGACCGGCCGGGGCTGACCCTATGGGCATGACATCGCCGTTTCCCGAGCCGGCGTCGCCGACGCTGGCGCGCTTCGTCGTGCGTTCGCGCGTCGAGATCGTCTCCGCCCTGCGGCAACTGCGTGACCTGCACCTGCTGGTGACCGTCTATTACGGCAACGACACCAGCTTTGCTGTCGGCAGCGTGCTCGACGTCCACGCCGGTGCCGACGAATTGATCGTCGACCTCACCGTCGATGCGGTCGGGCGGCGTGCGATTGCCGCGGCACCATCGCTGGTGATGGTGGGCTTCATCGACAACGTGAAACTGCAGTTCGTCACCGGCCGCGGCGAGGCGCTGACCCCCAGTTCGGCGGCGTTCCGGCTGCCGCTGCCGCACGAGATGCTGCGGCTGCAGCGGCGTGCCTCGCTGCGCGTGAAGACGCCGGCGCTCCTGTGCCATGTGCCGGCTGCGGTGGGATCGACGAGGATGCACGCGCTGCGCGTCAGCGACCTGAGCCTCGGCGGGCTGTCGCTGCAGGGGCCGTGTGACCGCAACCTGTTCGCTGTCGGGCGCGTGATCGAACGCTGCCAGATCCAGACGGCCAGCGGCCGGCGCCTGGACGTGACGCTGCGGGTGCGCCACATCGAGCCGCTGATCGGCGAACGGGATGCCGAGCGCATCGGCTGCGAGTTCGTGGCGCTGTCGCCGAACGTGCGAAACGGCATCCAGCAGCTGATCGGCAGTGTGGCGTTGCCCGCCGAAACGCCCGAGATGCGGCGCGCCGAGTAGCGCCGGTCGCTGCGCTTGTGGCGCGGTGCCGCGACGCTGTGCCACGGCGCTCTGCCACGGCGCTCTGCCCAATGAGCTGCCCGGATCGAGCCGCGAAGGCTGGCCAGCACCGGCGCGGCAGACGCAGCTCGCAGGCGCTGCTTCATCCCGGCTCGTCAGGCCAACTGCTGATCGGCGGCTGTCCTGTCTGGCGCCAGGGCAAGCAGCCCCGATGTGCCTCTTTCCAGGTCACGGAAAGTTGCGCCAGGGGCGAGTGAACTCTCACGCAGTCGGCGCCGTCAGAGCACTGAAGTCCACCGGGAGCAGCAATTGAGGCATGGCGAAGCAGCGAAACGTGACGCAGGCACCGAGCACGCGGACCGCCGCGTCAGGCACGCCTTCCGGTTCGGCCCGATGGCCGGCCTGTTCGCGCTGCTGGCCCGCTACGTACCGTGGGTCTTCGCTTACGTGCTCGGGCCAGCGATCATCGTGGCGTCCGGATGGTTCTTTCTGCAGTTCCGGCCGTTCTTCTTCTTTTTCAAGTCCGACGGTTCTCCGGCCGGCATGCTGGTCCCGCTGATGCTTTGGCCCATGTTGATCCTGGCACTGTGGCTTGGATGGTGGCTGATCAAGCTGGGTCGGCACCTGCAGCAAGAGCAGCAGTGAGCAGTTCGGCCCGCC
>JALORV010000188.1 GCA_025458735.1 Burkholderiaceae bacterium
GGCCGGAAAAATGGGCGGTCGCATCAGCGACATGCGCCTGAAGGGCAAGCCGATCGAGCCGGGCAAGACCTACAAGCTGGCCGGCTGGGCGCCGGTGCACGAGGGGCAGAAGACCGAGCCGATCTGGGACGTCGTGGCGCGTTACCTGCGTGATCAGAAGGTGGTGAAGCCGGTGAAGCTCAATACGCCGACGATCAAGGGCGTCGCCGGCAATCCGGGCATCGCGCAGGCCTGAATCCGGCCATGCGTCGACGCCGCCTGCTGGCAGGAGGGCTGATCGGCGCCGGGTGCGCGTGCGTGGGACGGGCTGCCTGCTGGCTGGCGGCCATTGCCTTGTCGTGGCTGCCGCACGCGGCGATCGCCGGCGGCCAGCCGCTCGCCGCCGCCACCGACCTGCAGGCGCTGGCCGCCGAGAGCACCCGCACGCGTGCGCCGATCGTCCTGCTGTTCAGTACGCCGGGCTGCCCGTTCTGTGCGGAGGTCCGCTCGCACTACCTGGCGCCGCGCCTGGCGACATCGACCGGTGAGGCCCGACTGCTCGTGCGCGAGATCGATATCACCAGCCGGGCCCGGCTGATCGACGCCGACGGCCGCATCACCACGCAGGCGGAACTGGCCGATCGCCTCGGCGTGCGCATGGTGCCGGTGGTGATGGCACTGGACACGCGCGGCCGGCCGCTGGGCGAGCCGCTGGTTGGGCTCGATCGCTCGGGGTTCTACGAAAGCTACCTGCAGTCGCTGATCGACCGGGCGCAACGGCAGTTCCAGCGATAGCGCGGACACGGCTGCCAGCGTTCGCCGGGCCGATCCGTCGAGGCTAGGGTAGGCTGAAGGCCACGACTTCGTCGGCGACACGCGGTGTCAGGATCGAGTTGCCGCCGACGGCAAAGGTCACGTACTGCCTGCCCTTGAACTTGTAGATTGCGGGCAGCGAGACGGCCGGTGCGGCCACCATGTGCTTCCACAGCACTTCTCCCGTCTTCAGGTCGAGCGCACGCACGCGGGAGTCCATCGATCCGCCGATGAACACCAGGCCGCTGGCCGTGATCGCCGGTCCGCCGATGGTGACACTGCCCCAGGAGTCCGGCATGTAAAAGCCCCATTGCTGGACCACGCCGAACGGTCGCTGCCACAGCTGCTCGCCGGTGTTGAGGTCGTAGGCCGCGATCGATCCGTACGGCGGCTTCCAGCAGGGCATGCCGATCGGATTGAGAAAGGTGGTCAGGTTGATGCCATACGGACCGCCAAGTTGCGGCGCAAAGCCATCGGTCTCGCTGCCACCCTTCTTCATCAGCTCGTCGTAACGCTGCCGGGCCAGCAGCTGGTACACCATCACGACGCTGGAGAAATTGACGACGAAGACTCCGCTGCGCGGATCGACCGCGCCGCCGCCCCACTCGACGCCGCCAATGGTGCCCGGGTAGAGGATCGACCCTTCGAGGCTCGGCGGCGTGAACTTGCCTTCGTCGCGCAGCTTCTTCGCCGTGCGGCTGCACCATCCGAAGCTCGCCAGGTCGGCCAGCCAGTACACACCGGGCCAGCGATCCTCGATCACCGGCTTCGGCCGCGCCACCCATGGCTGCGTCGGCGCCGCGGTTTCGCCTGGCACGGTCGACCGCGGGACGGCGCGCTCCTCGATCGGGAACAGCGGCTCGCCGGTGGTGCGATCGAGCACGTACAGGAAGCCCTGCTTGCTGGTCTGGACCAGTGCCGGAATCCTGCGGCCGCCGCGTTCGAGATCGACCAGCGTCGGCGCGGCATTGGTGTCGTAGTCCCAGAGGTCGTGGTGCACCAGTTGCCGGCTCCAGACCACCTCGCCCGTTGCGCCGCGCAGGGCCGTCACCGAGGTGACGAGCGGCATCTCAGCGGTGCGATTGCCGCCGTAGAAGTTCGCGCTCGGCGAACTGATGGGCAGGTACAGCAGGTCGCGCTCGGCGTCGTAGGACATGCTGGCCCAGACGTTCGCGGTGCCGCTCTTGCCCGCAAGTTCAGGCGGCAGCGACTCGAAGGTCCAGCGCCGCTCGCCCGTCCGGGCATCCAGCGCGAACACGTTGCCCGGCGGCGCGACGGTGTCTTCCCAGTCCTTGCCGGCCCAGCCGACGATCAGCAGGTCCTTTATGACCGTCGGCGGCTGCAGGATCGACAGCGGCCACTTGGGCACGCGGTTCCACTGGTTGATGTCAACCACGCCGTCCTTGCCGAAGTCGCCGCAGCGCCGGCCGCTGTCGGCATCGACCGCATGCAGCGTGCCCTGCATGGTGCCGATGTAGACGCGTTTCTGGCAGGGCAGTCCCGCGACCGGCACGGCCGCCTGCCAGTAGGCGACGCCGCGGTTCTTCAGCGCCGGCTGCGTCATGGCTTCCAGCGTCGCCTTCGTGTCGTAGACCCACTTCTGTCGTCCGCTGTCTGGCTCGTAGGCAAAGATGCGATAAAACGGCGTGCCCACGTACAGCGTGTCGTTGACGAACAGCGGCGTCGCCGACCACACCGTTGCGGGCGTCACGTGGTCGCGCGCAGCCGCGCTGGCCGAACGATGCAGCCAGCGGTAGATCAGCGACGGTGGCTTGCCGGCCGACACATCGCCGGTGTTTGCCTTCCACGCGACCTTCAGGTTCTTCACGTTCTGCGGCGTGATGTCCGTCAGCGGCGAGAACTTCTGCGCTGCCAGATCGCCGTTGAACGTGCTCCAGGTCGAAGACTGTGCGCTGGCGGACGCGCTCGTGGCTAGCATCAGGGCGGCGACCCACGGGCCGGCAGAACGGACAGTCATTGCGATGCCCCTTTTCGGATGGCGGTCAGGTCGCGCGGGGCCGCAGGGCGAGGGCGATCCACCCCAGGCTGGCCAGCAGCATCAGCGCGAACAGGACATAGGCCTCGAGCAGCCAGGCGGCGAGGGCCGTTCCGGCCACCAGGATCAGCGCGACCAGCAGAAGGGGCGCCCCGCCGGTTCGGCCGTCCTGGATGCGCCGACCCAGCCAGTAGCCGACCAGAGCGAGCAGGGCGCTGGAAGCGACCACCAGCAGGGCACCTGGCGTGCCGCTGATGCCGTTGCCCGGTACGACGTAGTTCACCAGCGCCACGCCGACCCCCACCAGCGCACACAGGGCCATCGCGAACGGGATTGCGGGGGACTTCGCTTTGGACATGGAATCCCTTCGGCTGGCAGTGCGGCGTGCGAACCTCCGGACCGTAGCGCGGCATGCTACGCAAAAAGCCGGTGTGCGGGCGAGCTAATTGCGCGGGGCAGTTCGGCTCGGACAGAGCGCACCCCGCGCCGCTGCCGTGCCAGGTCGACACCCGCCGTCGGGCGGTCGGGCTGGGCGGCAGCCGCACGGACGCTGCGAGTTGCGCTAGCGTTGCAGGGTCGGCATCGGAGGACCCATCACATGCTGCGCTCAGGTCTCGTCCTTATCGCATTGACCGCGTCGTCGCTGGTTACCGCGCAGAATGTGGTCGAACCCGCCCCAATGGCCGAGGTTTCCAGGTTCGTCATGGGTACGCGGCTCGGCTACATCACCTGCAGCGATAAATACCGCAATTACCTGGAGAAGTGGGAGCTGTACACGCTGATGAACGAAGGCCAGCGGGAGCCGAAGGGCGCGCGGCCCTCGGATGGCGAAGTCGCCGACTGCGTGCACCAGACCGCACTGCGCGGCAGTTCGCTTTACAAGGACGCAGTCAAAGGGGCGACCACGCCCAAGGCGAAGTCAGCGTTCAGCGAGTACATGGTGGCCTGGGATGCCGCGCTGAAGGGCATCCGGCGATCCGAGCTTGACCGGCGATCCGAGCTTGAGACCGTGAACCAGTATCGCGCTCGGCAGAAGCAGGTCGAAGGCAAGCTCAATGCCCTGCAGGACCGGCTGGAAGCGGCGGCACCCGGCGCTCCGACCGCGAGCAAGTGAAGGCACGGAAGCTGATTGCCTCGGCGCTGCTGGCTGCCGTTGCGCTTGCCGCCGCGGCGGCTGAACCGACTCGCTGTCCTGAAGGCCGGGTCACGGTGACCGCGGCGGATTCCGCCGACATTGAAGACGGCTGCGATGGCGCCGCAGCGGCAATCGCGTTCTTCGCGGCGCAAGGTGTTGAGCCTAGGGGGTCGATCGAGATCTCGTTCGTCGATGTCATGCCGCCCGTCGTCGGCGAATCGCCATCGTTGGGCTGCTATGTCCGCAGCGAGGGCCGGATCTATGTGCTTGCATTCGAACGATGCCGCGCCCTTCGCATGGGGCACGACATCCCGGTCGACCGTGCGGTGCACCGGGGCCTGGTGGCACACGAAGTGGCGCATCGCATCGTCGCCGATCATGTGGCACCACGTCGGCTGGGGACGGTCGCCCACGAGTACATCGCCTACGTGGCCATGTACGCATCGTTGCCGGCGCCGGAGCGGGAGCGCCTGCTCAACAACACGCCGGGCAGCGGATTCAAGGCTGAAAGCGAGATCAGTCCCACGATCTATCTGCTCGACCCGGTACTGTTCGGTGCGCAGTCTTATCGCCACTTCATCGCGCGGCAAGACGGGCCGACCTTCCTGGCGGAGGTCATGGCCGGCAAGGCTTTGGCCGGGGAAGAGTAGTTTCGTGCCGGCAGCAGGGGAGATGAGGTTGCGTCGCCGCGCACGGGAAACATGCTGCTATCGTTGCTGCGACTTCCCGCACGTCAGGACGCCCGATGACAACGCGACTGCTCCGAAGCACCGGACTACTGCTGATGATGATTTTGACCGGCTGCACCACCGTGGGTGCTGCTACTGATCCAGTGCCGCTCGACGGAACCGCCTGGATTCTTGCATCACTGCCGGGCAGGTCCGCGCTGACTGGCAATGCGCCGACTCTGGCGTTTGCCGACGGCCGCGCGCAGGGCAGCGATGGCTGCAACCGCTATGGACTGGGCGTGACCCTGAAGGGCCCGTCAATAACCTTCGGTCCGCGCGGCATGTCAACGCAGATGGCGTGCTCGGACGAGGTGATGAAGCAGGCCGAGAGCTTCATCGGCGCGCTGAACGGTGCCCGCACTTACCGGGTGGAGGCGGGCCGGCTGCAACTGCTGGGCGTGGACGGGGCCGTGCTGGCCACCTTTGCCGCGCAGCCGACGACGCTGGCCGGCACGCGCTGGCAGGTGACCGGCATCAACAACGGCCGACAGGCGCTGGTTAGCCTGCTCGGCGGCACGACGGTCACGATGGCCTTCGATACCGAAGGCCGTGTCAGCGGCTCGGCGGGCTGCAACCAGTTCAACGCGCGCTACGAGGCC
>JALORV010000189.1 GCA_025458735.1 Burkholderiaceae bacterium
GTGCGTGCCGGCATCGACGATCTGGCCGGCCTCCAGCACGAAGATGCGGTCGACCCGCTGCACCGTGGCCAGGCGGTGCGCGATGATGATCGTCGTGCGGCCGCGCATCGCCGTCTCGAGTGCCGACTGCACCGCGCGTTCGCTCTCGGCATCGAGCGCCGAGGTCGCCTCGTCGAGCAGCAGCAGCGGCGCGTCCTTGAGGATTGCGCGGGCAATGGCGAGCCGCTGGCGCTGTCCGCCCGACAGCCGCAGTCCTCGTTCGCCGACCTCGGTGGCGTAGCCCTCCGGCAGCTTCAGCACGAACTCCTCGACACGAGCCGCGCGGGCGGCGGCGCGCGCCTCGTCGTCGCTGGCGTCCGGGCGGCCGTAGCGGATGTTCTCCAGCACCGAGCCCGAGAAGATCACCGCTTCCTGCGGCACCACCGCGATATGCCGCCGCAGATCGGTCAGCGCCAGCTGGCGCACGTCGAGGCCGGCCACCGTCACCGCGCCCGAATCGATGTCGTAGAAGCGCTGCAGCAGCTGGAACACGGTGCTCTTGCCGGCGCCCGACGGGCCGACCAGCGCGACCGTGCTGCCGGCCGGCACGTCGAGCGCGAGCCCGGCGAGCACCACGTGCTGCGGACGCGATGGATAGACGAAGTGCACGTCGTCGAAGCGGACCGCGACGCCGCCGCGCAGCGTGGGCAGCGGCACCGGATCGGCCGGCGATGCGATCGGCGAGCGCGTGTCGAGCAGTTCCATCAGCCGCTCGGTGGCGCCCGAGGCGCGCAGCAGGTCGCCCCACACTTCGGCCAGCACCGCGACGCTGCCGGCCACCACCATGATGTAGAGCGCCGTCTGGCTCAGCTGGCCCGCCGTGGTGCGGCCGGCCATCACCGCCTGCACGCCGCCGTACAGGCCGTACAGCAGCGCGCCGAAGGTGCCGACGATCAGGAATCCGGTCAGCGCGGAGCGCAGGCCGGTGCGTCGGATCGAGGTGGCGAAGGCGCGCTCGTTGGCCTGCTCGAAGCGCTGCGACTCGCCGTGCTCCTGCGTGAAGCTCTGCACCACCGGGATCGCGTTGAGCACTTCGCCGGCAATCGCGCTGGAGTCGGCGATGCGGTCCTGGCTGGCGCGCGACAGCCGCCGCACGCGGGCGCCGATGATCAGTGCCGGCGCCACCACCAGCACGATGATGCCGAGCACGGTGAGCATCAGCCGCGGGCTGGTGGCGATCAGCATCGCCATGCTGCCGACGAAAAGCACCGCATTGCGCAGTCCCATGCTGACGCTGGAGCCCACCGCGTTGTGGATCACCGTGGTGTCGGTGGTCAGCCGTGACAGCACCTCGCCGGTCTTGAGTGTCTCGAAGAACTGCGGGCTCTGCGTCAGCACGTGCGAATAGACCGCCTGCCGCAGGTCGGCCGTGACGCGTTCGCCGATCCAGGTGACCATGAAGAAGCGCGCTGCCGTGAACACGCCGAGCGCCACCGCCACCGCAAACAGCAGCCCGAAGTAGCCGCGCACGGCGACCAGCTTGTCGCCGAGTTCCGCGCCCGCCGGCAGCGCCAGGCCGTGATCGACCAGCAGCTTGACGGCATAGGGCATCGCCAGCGTGGAAGCCGCCGACAGCAGCAGGAACAGCAGCGCCAGCGCGACCTGGCGCCGGTAGGGCGCCACGAAGGGGCCGAGGCTGCGCAGCGGCCGCAGTCGTTTCGGCGCGGGATCCGTCATCGTTCAGTCATCCTGCCAGCGCGCGCAGCACGCCCCAGGAGGCCAGCAGCATCAGCGTGCCCCAGGCCGCGAACGCGATGACGAACGGCGCCCCGCGCGACTTCGGATTGCGCGCGTAGGCCAGCGCGTACCACGCCCGCGCCAGCAGCCAGACCCCGCCCACCGCCGCGGCGACGGGCGGGCTGAAGTACAGCGCGGCCAGCCACAGCGCCGGGAGGAACAGCACCGTGCTCTCGAGCGTGTTCATCTGCACACGGAAGATGCGGTCGAACTCGGGCGGACCGCTGGTGGCCGGCGCCGGCACCTGGTAGCGGCCGCGCGCGCGGCCGACGGCGAAGATGCAGGCGAACAGCAGCGCCAGGGTGGCCAGCGTCACCAGCGCGGGCCAGTGCAGGGTCGTTGTCATCATCGGCTCCGGAATCCGGGTCGGGCAGATCGGCAGGTCGGCGGGTCGCGCAGGTCGGCCGCGGATCGTAGCCGCGATTGGCGCGCGCCGCCGGGTGCGGCCGTGGCGTCGGTCACAGCCGCATCGGCGCGACCAGGCCGGTCATTTCGAGATAGCCGCGGCCGACGCGCTGGTTGCCCTCGAGCAGCGTGCTCGCGCCTTCCCAGTACACGGCGCCTGTGGATGCACGCGAGTCGAGTTCCTGGTCGTTCATCAGCGGCCGTGTCTCGAACACGCGGTCGCCGACGCGGATGCGTTGCGCGACTGCGTAGCTGCCGTTGGTGCGCGGCGAACGCCACTGCGCCAGGGGCTCGAAGGCAACGTCGGTGCCGCCGAAGATGCGCAGGGATCCGCCCGCCGCGCGCAGCGACGCATAGGTGTGGATCGGCGGCCCGGCCACGCGCGGGCGGATCTGGAACGCCGTGAGCGCACTGCCGTCGTCGAGGTTCATGCCGATCCAGTCCCAGCCGGCGGCGCGTTCGTCGAGCACGCTGCTCGACCACTCGTGATCGAGCCAGCCACGGCCGGTCCACGCGCGCTCGACACCGTCGCGCCGCAGCGTGGCCTGCACCGTGAGCTGCGGTTGCGTGTAATAGTGGCTCGCCTGCTCCGGACCCGGACCCTTGCGCGAGTAGCCCTCGACACCCTGCAACAGCAACGGCTGGGTCGGCTGCGCGCTGAACTCGAGCCCGAAGCTGCGCGCCGGGATCGAGCCGAGGTAGGCACCGGACGCGGCGTCGCGCCGCAGCCGCCAGCGGTCGAGCCGCACGTCGGTGTCGGCGGTGGAGGCCTCGACCAGTCCGAAACCGGCCCGCTGCACGCGCTCGTCGTGCAGCAGCGCGCCGCGCGCCGGGTCGGCAATCGCGGCGTGCGCGATCACCAGCTGCGTCGGACTGAAGCGACTGCTGCTTTCAGCAATCGGCGTGCGCACGCGGAAGAAGGTGACCTGGAATCCGATCGAAGGCGCACCCGCAGCGTCGAGCCAGCCAGTCAGGTACCACCACTCGGTCCGGTAGTCGGGGTGTGCCCCGTGGTCGCGAGGGAACGCCAGCAACCGCGGCCGCACGCGTGCGTGCACGAACGCGGCCCCCGCTTCGGCCTGCGCCAGCCGCAGCGGCAGTGGCAGCGCGGCGACCAGCAGCAGGGCGCGGCGCCGCGGCGGCGGCGGACGCAGAGGCGGGTCACGGGGAGTGTCGGACCAGGTCATCGCGCCGCCGCTACCAGTCCTCGCTGACCGCGCGGATCGCGTCGACCGAGGCGGCACGCCGGCCGGCCAGCAGCGCGGTGAGCCCGGCGGTTGCGAGCAGCGCCGCCACCAGCAATGCAATCAGTCCGGCCGGCACGGCGAGATCCATGGTCCAGTGAAACGACTGCGGATTGACCACGTGGATCAGCACCAGCGCGACCGCGAAGCCCACGGCCAGCCCGCTCAGCACGCCGAGCAGCGTGACGAGCAGACCCTCGAGCGCGAACTGCGCGAGGATCTGCCCGCGCGTGACGCCAAGATGGCGCAGCATGCCGAACTCCTTGGTGCGGGCCAGCGCCTGCGAGGAGAACGTGGCCGCGATGCCGATCAGGCCAATCACGATGGCGGCGACCTCCAGCAGGTA
>JALORV010000190.1 GCA_025458735.1 Burkholderiaceae bacterium
GCGGGCACCCGCCGGGCCAGCCCAGTTGCCCGTCGCAGGTCGACTTCGGGACGTTCGCAATGACCGCCCGCCGTGATGCCACCGGCCAGACGCCGATGATGCAGCAGTACCTGCGCATCAAGGCCGAGCATCCCGAGGTGCTGCTGTTCTACCGGATGGGCGACTTCTACGAACTGTTCTACGAAGACGCGGAGCGCGCCGCGCGCCTGCTCGGCATCACGCTGACGGCGCGCGGCGTGTCGGCCGGAGTCCCGGTCCGCATGGCCGGCGTGCCGGTCGTGTCGGTCGAGCAGTATCTGGCCCGCCTGGTCCGCCTCGGTGAAAGCGTTGCGATCTGCGAGCAGATCGGTGATCCGTCGACCAGCAAGGGCCCGGTCGAGCGCAAGGTGGTGCGCGTCGTCACGCCCGGCACGCTGACCGACATGGCACTGCTGCAGGCGAAGGCCGATGCGGCGCTGATGGCGATCGCCCCGCCGGTGACCCGCGGCGGCCCGTTTGGTGCCGTGTGGCTGGTGCTGGCCTCCGGAGAACTTCGGGCGGCCACCATCGCCGCGCCCGCGCTGGCCACCGAGCTGGCGCGCATCGCGCCGACGGAAGTACTGCTTGCGGAAAGCTGGAGCGAAACGCTGGGGGGAGCCGTCCGTGCGCAGGGCGCGGTCGTGCAGCCGAGGCCGGACTGGCACTTCGATGCCGTGCGCGGCACGCAGTCGCTGCAGGACGCGCTGCAGGTCGGCACGCTCGACGCGTTCGGTGTCAGCGCCGAGCCGGAGATACTTGCAGCGGCAGCGGCGCTGCTCGACTATGCGCGCGCCACCCAGGGCGGCAGCCTGCCGCACATCGCCACGCTGCAGCGTGAATCCGCTTCGGACTATGTCGTGCTGGACCCGGTCACGCGGCGCAACCTCGAGCTCACCACCACCCTGCGCGGCGACGACGGACCGACGCTGTTCACCCTGCTCGACCGTTGCGCCACCGCGATGGGCAGCCGCCGGCTGCGCCACTGGCTGCATCACCCGCTGCGCGATGCCGCCACGGCAGGCGCGCGACATGCCGCGATCGGCACGCTGCTGGCGGAGCCGGTCCTGCACGAGGCGCTGCAGGCGGCGCTGCGCGGCCTGCCGGACCTGGAGCGCATCGCCACGCGGATCGCGTTGCGCTCGGTACGGCCGCGCGAACTTGCCGCGCTGCGGGACGCGCTGCCGGCCGTGACGCGCCTCGCAGCGCTGTTGCCGGACGGCGAGGAGGCGTTGCTCGGTCGGCTGCGCCAGCCCTGCCAGCTGCCGCCCGCGCTGGAGGCCACGCTGCGGCTTGCTCTGCACGCCGAGCCGGCTCACGCGGTGCGTGACGGTGACGTCATTGCCGCCGGTCACGACGCCGAGCTGGATGAGCTGCGCGGCCTGCGCGACCATGCCGGCGAATTCCTGGTCGAACTCGAGCAGCGCGAGCGCGCGCGCACCGGCATCCCCAACCTGCGCGTCGAGTACAACCGCGTGCACGGCTTCTACATCGAGGTCACGCACGGCCAGACCGCTCGCGTGCCGGACGATTATCGCCGTCGACAGACGCTGAAGAACGCCGAGCGCTACATCACGCCGGAACTCAAGGCCTTCGAGGATCGTGCGCTGTCGGCGCGCGAGCGGGCGCTGGCCCGCGAGAAACTGCTGTACGACGAGCTGGTCGTCGCACTGGTCGCGCAGGTCCCGGCCCTGCAGGCCGCGGCCGATGCGCTCGCCACGCTCGATGTCGTCGCCGCGCTGGCGCAGCATGCGCGGCTCGCCCGCTGGAGTGCGCCGGAACTGGTGGCGCGCCCCGGCATCGAGATCCGCGCCGCCCGCCATGCCGTGGTCGAAGGCGAACTCGAGAGCTATGTCCCGAACGACTGCCTGCTGCACCCCGGGCGGCGACTGCTGGTGATCACCGGGCCGAACATGGGCGGCAAGTCGACCTACATGCGATCGGTGGCACTGGTGGCCCTGCTTGCCTACGCCGGCAGCTACGTACCGGCCGCGACTGCGCGGCTCGGCCCGCTCGACCGCATCCTCACGCGCATCGGCGCCGCCGACGATCTGGCCCGCGGACGCTCGACCTTCATGGTCGAGATGACCGAGGCCGCGGCCATCCTCGCACAGGCCTCGGACAGCAGCCTGGTGCTGATGGACGAGATCGGGCGCGGCACCTCGACCTTCGACGGCATGGCACTGGCGGCCGCGATTGCGCGCGAACTCGTGGAGAAGAACCGCTGCCTCACGCTGTTCGCCACGCACTACTTCGAACTGACACAGCTGGCGGAGCAGCATCCGGAAGTGGCGAACGTGCACGTCGCTGCCGCCGAGTCCGGCGGCAAGGTCGTGTTCCTGCACGAGGTGCGCGCGGGCCCGGCGAACCAGAGCTACGGACTGGCGGTGGCCCAGCTCGCGGGAGTGCCGCCGGCGGTGGTGCGGCGCGCGCGCGGCCTGCTGACGCAACTGGAAGAACGCGCGCTCGGCACCCGTCCGCAGCTCGACATGTTCGCGCAGCCACCGGTTGCAAGCGAGTTGCCCGGGCCTGACGCGCCGCTGCGCGCGCGGCTAGCGGAGCTCGACCTCGATGCACTGTCGCCGCGCGAGGCGCACGCGCTGCTCGACGAACTGCAGCGGCAGGCGCGCGGCACGGAGTAGCTCGGCAGGCCGCGGATGGCGCGCGGCCTCAGTGCAGGCGCGCCGGCGGTTCCGCGAGCCGGATGAAGTCGGGCACCGAGGCCGAGTCGGCCTCCTCCAGCTCGGCGGCAGTGGCCATGCGAACGCCGACGACCCGGATGTCGAAACGCAATGCCATGCCGGCCAGCGGATGATTGCCATCGAGCACCGCCATGCCGTCGGCGATCTCGGTGATCGTGAAAATGCAGCTGTCCTCGCCCTGCGGCCCGCTGGCCTCCACCCGCAGTCCGACCGCCGCGCCTTCGCCCAGGTCGGCCACCGGCGCCATGATCACCAGCTCGGGGTCGTAGTCGCCGAAGGCATCCTCGGGCTCGAGCTGCAGCTGCAGGTGCGCGCCGACCTCGCGGCCCCCCAGCGCCTGCTCGATGCGCGCAAAGATGTCTTCGTGCCCGTGCAGGTACTGCAGCGGCGCATCTGACTTCTCCAGCAGCGTGCCCTGCGCGTCATACAGCGCCACGTCCAGGCTCACCAGCGCATCATCGACGATCTTCATCTGCATCCAGGGGCGGAAAACCTGCCGACGATTATGCGCTCGCAGCCAGGGCCACCATGGCGGCGTTCCTATAATCAGCCATGAGCGCATCCAGAGGTCGAGCCGGGCAAGCCCGCACCCCAGCGCGCACGGCGCAGGTGCGGGCCGCTGCAGCGCCGGACGTGCTGCGTCGACTCGGCCCCATCAGCGTGTCGCATTTCATGCGCGAGGCGTGGCAGCGCAAGCCGCTGCTGATCCGCGCGGCGCTCGGTGGCGACTTTGCCCCGCCGCTCGATCGCGACGCGTTGCTCGCGCTCGCGCGTCAGCCCGATGTCGAGGCGCGCCTGATCGAGCGCAAGGCGCAGCGCTGGGCGCTGCGGCATGCGCCCCTGGAGCGATTGCCGTCCCTCACCCGGCCGAACTGGACCGTGCTGGTGCAGGGCGTCGATGGCCTGCATGAAGGGGCCCATGCCCTGCTGCAGCGCTTTCGCTTCCTGCCCGATGCACGGCTCGACGACATCATGATGAGCTACGCCACCGACGGGGGCGGAGTCGGCCCCCATGTCGACTCCTACGACGTCTTCCTGCTGCAGGCCGAGGG